>NZ_WTYF01000003.1:337500-426707 GCF_009827315.1 Qipengyuania gaetbuli | reverse complement strand
GGGTCGTTAGCCGCCCGTCCGCTCCTGGCACATCGCTAACTCGGCAAAACTGTCGCTAGATGGGTGAAAAGCGGACTTTGGGCAGCCGGGGCCTGAAGTTGACTGCTATAGATGTTGGATTGCACGCGTAGGGGATGGCAGGTCGAACGAGTCGGCACGTCCATCACGTCCAAAACCATTCTAACCGGGGGTCAATTTGCAGCGCGTTTTGATCATTGGACCCTGTGGCTCAGGCAAATCCACCCTTTCCCGGGAACTTGGGGGTCGGCTTCATCTTCCGATTTACCATATGGACCACTTGGGCTGGCTACCCGGATGGGTAGAGACCGACAAACACGAGTTGAGAGAAAAACTGGGTGCGCTCGTAGCGACTGATCGCTGGCTGATCGAGGGTAATTACGGCAGCACGCTCGATCTCCGTCTTCCGAGAGCAGACGCGATAATCTACCTCGACTTTCCCATCGGCCTCTGCCTTTGGCGCCTGATGCTGAGAGTCTTCCGACACCGTGGCACCACACGTCCGGACATGACCGAAGGCTGCCCGGAACGCTTTGACCTAGAGTTTTTCCTCTACGTCTTGTTCTGGAACCGGGGCCCGCGTCCTCGCACAGAGCAGGCACTAGAAGGTCATCAGGCCAAGATAATTCGCCTGCGCGGACCAAAAGAGCTCAAGCGGTGGCTTGCGGCACTTTGACGCGGAAGATGTCGATAAAATTGTGTCCGCAACCGGGTCGTTAGCCGCCCGTCCGCTCCTGGCTCATCGTTAGCTCGGTGAAACGGTCACGAAGTGGGTGGAAACTTGCCGTTCGCGAAGTAGACTAAAACAATGACTTCTATTCCGACTTTCAAGCTCTCGTGTCTGCGCGACATCGGATGGGGGCATTGGGACCCCATTGGGATTGCTGGACCAAATGGCAGCTGGCCTGAGGAGGCCGCAGACGAATACGATTCCTATTTGCTCCAAGCAGCTGCGAAGCTTTGGAATGGGCAATCAAATGCCGATGTTGCTGACTACCTTGTCGAAATGGAAACCGAGCATATGGGGCTCAGCGCGATGCCCGGATTTCGCGAGCGAGCCGTGACAGTCACTGAGGAACTCCGCTCCTACGTGGAAGGATTGAGGCGCTGAACTTCCGCAATCGGTTCGTTAACTGGATGTCCGTTCCTGGCACCGCGCTAGCTCGGTGAAAGCGGCTTCAGAGGGGTGGAAAGCGGACGCCGTCAAAACTAGGTTTGCTGCATGATTCCGCCCTATCGTAACGAAGAATCGCTGAGGAGCTGGCGCTGGATAGCCCAAGTCTACGTTTGGCTGAGCGTAGCGATATGTATCCTTGCGGCGTTTTCGCTAGGAATGTTCTCGCAAGCGGAGAATGCGAAACTAGTGGGAGCGGGTCTCTTGGTTTTTGCCGGGATTGGAGCTGCCTTCGCCCGAGCACTCCCTAATATCCAAAACGCCCGCTGGTGGCATTGGGCTTTGGGAGCTCTGCTGATTTCTCCCGCTGTGCTCTTGGTTTTCTAGTCCGCATACGGGCAGATAGCCGTCGGTCCGCTACCAGCACATCGTCAACTCGGTGAAAGCGTCGTCAGAGGGGTGGCAAGCTGACCTAACAAGATTACCTTACGAGTCCAAGAAGATCAAGAACTGTCATAGCCGCCCCAACAGCGGACGTAAGGGCAAAGAGGCCTGCGAGAATGGCGACTGTCCAGTCGCGCAATCGCACACTCGTGCGGGAGAACTTCGCCAACCGGACAGCCAAAACTCCAAGGAAAAGGACGATCGCGCTGCTTACCAAAGTAGTCATATCCGGTGCATATATCTTCATTGGGCAATGACCGGTATCGGGTCGATCATTGTCCGTCCGCTCTTGGCATAACCTATGCTCCGAAAATTAGGCGAGAACTGGGTGGAAAGCGGACGTCTGCCAAGCCCTTCCCAATCGTCCCTATCGGCCCCTCCGGCGACCAATCTTAATGGTCCCCCAAACGATGAGACCGACCGTAGCGGCAATAGCGAAAGAGGGGAGCAGCACTTGCGTCAAAAATCCCTTCTGACATGAGGTGCCAGGCGCACAGTCTCCAAGCGCGTCAGCGACAAGCAAGAACAAGAAGATTGGCGTACCGACGAGAGTTGAAGCGATGCAACCCCACCTCTCTTCTGTAGAGCGTCCAGTATAGCCTTCGTCATCCATTGGGGTAGGATAGCCGCATCAGCCGTGTCCGCAATCGGGTCGTTAGCGGAATGTCGGGTTTTGGATTAGGAAGGCGTGAATCCGACAAGCTGGATCAAGACAGGTTCAGCATCACACGGCCCATATCGTGATTGCCAGTCAGCAAGCTCCGCTTCTACTTCGGCTCCAGGTGTTATCATCAGAACGGGGCGTCGTTCATTGCCGCCCTTTGCCTGCTCCAATCTGGAAACCCGCGCGCTAAGCCGAGGCATCTAGGGCTTTGGGTTCGCGGATGATGACACGCAGGATGCGGGCGCAGTTGCCCAACGGGCCGTGCTCAGCTTCGTGCCCCGCTGTTGCTTCTTCCTCGCTCTGTCCTTCGTGCTGGATAATACGAACGAAGGGAACGAAATCCCCGCGGTCCTTCTTCTCCAGCACTTCTACCCGGTTTCTAAGCCGCATCGTGCCCTATCCTATCCATTTCGCCAGTTCTGCCCACTTGCAGCCACTCGCGAACCTCCTGCGAGTATTGCGACCAATCGACCTTGGAAAAGTCAGGCGCGACATAGGCGTCTGCCTCTATTTCCTCTGCCGGGGTGAGCGCTATGCCAAGCCAACGCCTCATGGCGGGTTGAGCGCGGGCTTTGCGTCCTCCTGCCTCCAACGCGTCGAGCCGTTTTTCCAATCTGTTCATTTGGCCTCCAGCGCAGCAATGCGCGTTTCTAGGTCGCAGGTTTCCACGAGGGCCTTGTGAGCCGTGAGCAGTGACATAACCCTTGCGCCTTCATCAGGCGTGACCTCGCCAGCCGCTACAGCAGCCAAGATCGCGGACGAGGCTTTCACCGCGTCCTCTGCCGAGGCAATGGGCGGGAGGACAAACGAAACGGGCGCATCGCGCCTAGCGGGTGCAATCCGATCCAAGCACAGTCGCAGCGCGGTAACGTCCCCCTCAAGCGCCTTATCGATAGCCTTACGCGTCAACGCCTCATGCTCGCCCTCTAGCAGCGCTTCGACAGCTATTGTCGTCTTGTTGCGCGAACCCGGCGTTCGCCCGCCCAGAGAGTTACCTGGCGCGAACGTACCATCCGATTTTCGCCCGCTTCTTTTCGGTCCGCCTGCCATCGTCATTGCACCTTGTAGCTTGGGTACGGCGGCGGGATGCCCTCGCTTCGATTGTGCTGGCCAGCCGAACGAGCGCCCCCGAGAACCGGCGCGCCGTAGTAGCTGGGAAAGAATATGTGCAGGAGATCGCCTTCGGGAACGTCCGCGATCACTGAAGCCCCACCCTCTCACGCACCATCGCGCGGAAATATTCGGACACCGAGCGACCTGCCCCTTGCGCACAAAGAGCCAGCGTCGCCACGATAGGCGGACTGGCCCCAAACCTAATGTGTGCAGCCTGCATTCTCTTTCCCCTCAATCTCACGACGATGGAATGCCTCACGATTTCCCGCGAAGTGAGGGCCGCGCATAGCATATTTTGGCTGGCTCGTAAAGTGTCTGACCCTCTTGCCCGACTCATATGTTCCCGCCATGTTCCGCACGATGAGCAGCAAGCGCCTAGACACATTGGCCGACTATGCGAGACATAATTACAAGCTGAGGCTGGACTGCCGTTGCGGGCGCGTGGTCGTGCTCGACCCCCACGGCTTGCTTGCCACCATCATGGCGCGCGGCTGGTCAAGTTACAGCCTGGAGGGATTGGCTAGGCGGCTAAAGTGCCTGAAGTGCGGATCGAGGCCGGACCGCATCGGACCGGGGCTAGGCCAGTAGGCTCTTAAGCAAAAGCGCAACTAGCATTAGGAGCATCGCTGAGCCGTAGATGATGACAAAAACTGCCTTCACCTTGTCCCACAAAGTCTTCTCTCGCAGGCGCTCCCTCTCCGCTGCCCTTTCGAATGCTTCGTTGGCGTTCCTGCGGCGGCGGATGAAATCGTTAAAGCGTTTATCCTCGCTCACCGCGGAAGCATCAACGTAGTGATATGAAAGCAGCCACACGAACCCTGCACCGAAGAACAAGCCAAGGTAAATCCACGCGTCTGGATCGGGAGTCGGTTCGACATAGTGCCACCAATCGCGGATTCCGTTCAGTGCAGCTGCTATTCCCTTCGCACCGAGAAAGAGGGTTAGAGGCGCTGAAACCAACAGGGCTATCCAAGCGAGTAGCATTTTGAGCCGCCCGAATATCCGTTCAAGGGCCCATGCTCGCGCCTCCTTGTCAGTATGCTCCACTTTACCCCGCATTATGCCTCACCTTGCTAACACCACGGCTCCCGCCTACCCGTCCATGTCCTCGCCAACCCCTCGCTAACGAGCGCATCGCCAACAGAATAGCCGTCGATGGTGACGACCGCGAGCGTTCGCCCGTAACGGTCCCGCCCTTCTCTATGCAGCTTGAACTCGCCCGAGTTGAGAAGCTGGCGCAGGCGATCACGCGACGTAACGGCAAGGCGGCTTTCGTAAGGGCAGCGCCCATCCATCTCTGGCGCGTCTATGTCAGCAATGCGGACCTTTTCACCGGAGATCCAAAACGTATCACCATCGACAACGCAGTTATCGTGTGGACCTGGAGCGCAGACGGATAGCGCGACAGAGGCAACGACGTTCAGCACGTTAGAACTGGCGCTCGGTCTCTTCGGGGACGAAGCGCTGGCATTGACCGGAGTAGTCACCGGCCTTGCCTGAGATCGAAATTGCGCCGGTGTAGCGATCTACCCGCAGCTTTGGGTTGTTAATGAAATTGACCCGCACAGTCGCCGTGATCTCGTTTTCCTTCACTTCAATGTCACCGAGCTTGAACCACCCGTCTTCTCCGCCACGAAACACTGGCAGCATTGCGCGAGGCATGCGAACACGACCCTCTCCGTTCTCTATAAACAGCGCGACCTGATCGCCGAAGCCTTGCTGTCGAGTTCCATAGACGGTGGCATTCGTCGAGCCGGTGACAAAGCCGCCGGAACCGCTGTAAGTCGAACTGGAATTACCGGTTAGAACAGTGGTTTTGTTCGCCGTCCCGGCTCCGCCACAGACTAAATCCAGCCGACCTCCGGCCTCAAGCGACTTATCTTTGTCCGGAGCAGAGGCGCTCGCCTGTCTATCCTCACTTGTCTGGGCAAGCGCAATAGCAGGAGACGAAAGCAAAATGGCAAGCAACCCAACGGACGAGAAATCGCGATAGTTCTTATTCATCAAGTTTCCCCCTTCTCGCTCCTTTTGCGCGACTACGAAACAATACTCAACTACCAGCCTTAGTTTAAGAGTGGTTATCTAGGGCTCATTACGGAATTACAGAGAAGTGGGGCACAAGGTTGCCCCCGAAATTTGGACCCCCCTAAAAGGGGTAGTAATATAACCAACCGGGGAGGGGGGACTTGGGGAGTAAGGCCCATCACGCAGTCAAATCCAAGTCAAGCAGCTCTTCGAAGGCAGTTTGCTCTGGCACCCAAGCCCAACGGTAAACGGCAGGCCGGGTGTTCGTGTGTTCGGCCACCAAAACAATCGCTCCGATGTCCTCAAAAAATTTTCGGGCCGCGGAAATCATCTCATCCTTGCAGCCAATCACCCGAGACATCTTGTTCGCAATGAAGAATATACGCCGCCCGCCACAATGCCGTTTGATGTGCATGAAGATCGATAGAAAGAGTTTGGCATTTCGGTGCGCCGTGATCGCGTCGAGGGTTTGGTTGTCGAGCTGAGTGTATGGTGCTGCATAGCCATTGCGGTTTTCAATTTGCGCCTTCCATGCATTCGCCTTGATGGTCTCCAACTCATTCGACGATACGGGCTTGGCGTAATCGCCATTCAAAATATCGAGATGCATAGACATGGCCTGTAGATCCGGGGTTGAGGCGAGGAACTGGAGGGCGTTTTCGAAAAGCGTCTTGTTCCGGGCTGTGGCGTCGGGCTCGGTGAGCGCGGCACGGGGATTGAAGGCGCTGTTAGTGTAGTGTTCCGATCGAAGACCGATTAACTTGGGTAGGTGCCCGCTGGCGATGTCATCGAAACAACCCTCCAGGAAGTCATACGAGCCGGAGCCGAGACGGGAGGGAGGAGCGGCGACGTACCCACCATAGCCGCAGAGATCGACAAGCGGGTCGCCTTGCCCCTTCCCATGAATGCGAAGTTTGCGGCGCTCGCCACAATTCCGATAATACAAGTGGAATTTTCCGCTGGCAGTGCGGATCAGCGCCCCCGGCCTGCCGTGTATCCCAATCAGATCCCCGAGTTGGTTTTCATCGGTGCCGTCATAGTCAATGACCGTGACGCCGGGATGAGAGACACCCTTCTTCCTGCCACGGCCAGTAAGGACACCGAAAACGTCGCAGTCGTCGTTATCCGCTGCAAGGGCAGCGGAACGCGGCAACCCCATCTTATTCCAACCTGGGGGGCCTTTCTTTTTCCCGTCGAGCGGCAATGTGATTAACCCTGCTTCGGCATAGGCAGGCTGCCAATCCGCAAAAATGCCCATCGCCTACCCCTCCTCCGTCAAATCGACCTTGCGGCGACCGAGGCAAAGGCGAAGACCTCCCCAAGCGCCGGGAGCTTGTCGAATATCCGCGAAGCGCTGCTCCGTAGGGTGAAGGTTGCCGGGATCAGGAGGAGCGAGGGTAACGACATATTCGCCACCCTCGTCCCGCGACAAGATGACCTCGCCGCGATCCATTATGCGGCCTCGTCGTCAGGCTTCACGACCGAAAACGCCGTTACATCGCATCCCCACAAGCCTGGACGCTTGCCAACCTCATGCAGCAATCCGCGCTTGCGCAGTTCACCGCAACGTGGACGGACCACATGGACAGGCAATTCAAGATCGTTGGCAACGTCCTCAGGCCTTGCACCGAAAGCGCCGTAGCTGGCGAAAGCCTCGACGACCTGACGATGACGACGCGGTAAGGTCTGAGTGACCTGTGAAGCCGCCGCCACGCTGTTCGCCTTCGCTGTGGGCGTATTACCCTTGCTTCCCGCAGCCGTGCCGCGCCCGTAATGGGCCTTCTCGCAGTTATCCTTCGACATACTCAATCCCCGCAAATTGTTCACCCATGCCCCCTCTGTCGGCAAGCTGGCCAAGCCAGTGATGCTGCCGTGGCGTGAGGGGGTAGTGATCAGGCGCGCAGAGCTGGCCCAGAAATTGGCCGCTCCTTCGGTTAATGCCCTGACCGTTCGTGAGAAGCGCTAGAGCCAGCGCCCGAAGCTTGGCCCGTTCATCCATGCGCGTGGCCCCCTCTTGCTCCGAAGAGACCATTGCGGCGGCGGGCCATTTGCCAAGCCGACGCGTCAGCCATCATGGACACCGCCCAGCGCCGCAAAGGCTCCAGCCGGTCAGGGATTGCATATTGGGGCAGACCGCCCAGCAGCTTCTCAACGCCGGGATCGCGGCGCGTTAGAATCACACGGTTCATCTTTTGTTCCTTCCGTCATTTTTCGACGCAAGGAAGCTGACCAAATACCGCTGCCGACTTGACGTAAGCGTAAAGTTCGGCTAATGCGGTCGTACTAAAGGAGTCTGCTTCCAAGCGGCTTTTCGGACCCTCGCTCTTCCTTACGGAGCGAGGGTCCTTCCGTTTGAGGCCGACATTTAAGCTGCCTCAACCGTCACTACTGGCAGGCTGTCACGCCAGGCCTGTTCATCCTCCAACTTGATGCGCGTAGCACGGCCCAGCTTCGTGAAGGTCAGACGACCTGCACGGTGTTCGATGTACGCGAACGAGCGGCTACAGCCATTGTCGGCGCAGAACTGGCTGATCGTCTTCATTCCTCCAGGTGAAACTTCTTGTTGCATCAGATTTCCTCTACTGCTACACTCCGGTCAGGAGCTTATACGTGCATAGCTGATCTTCGCGAATCACGCTAGGCGTTCTCCTCCTGTTCTTGGGGATTGTTTGGGGATTGTTTCGCGAAGTCAGGCTTCGCGCACCTTCAGCGGCAACCGGATCACTTCGCCAGATCTTCCAGCTGCGTAACGCCCCCAAGCCTCCAGCAGCGCGAACCGCATTTCGAGGAACTTCGCCCGATTGTAAGCGCGGATTACCTTATCAGGGATGGTATGGGCCAGAGCCGCCTCAGCGACCGCTTCCGGCACACTCGGCATCTTCTCGGCGGCCCAGGTCCGAAACGTTGAGCGGAAGCCATGGACCGTGTAGCCCGTAGGCTTCACGATCTTTCCGATTGTCATGTCGGACAGGCGCTTGCCGCCTTTCCCCTCGAATATAAGCCCATCCCCATCCAACCGCCGCCACGCCTTGGCCCGCTCAAGTATGGCCAGTGCCTCTGGCGAGAGCGTGATGGTGTGCGGCGTCCCTGTCTTTCCCATCAAATCGGCAGGACGGTTCCAAAGCTTCTTGTCGAAATCGATTTGCGACCAACGAGCGCCGCGAACCTCACCGTTACGCCCAGCCGTGTAGATCGTGAACAGCAGGGCGAGGCGACCCATCGTTTCCGGCTCGCCTTCAATCTTCTGAATAAATGCGGGCAGGCTTTCGTATGGCATCGAGGCGAAGTTTCCGCCCTCCGCTTGCTTGGCGAGCAGGGCCGAGAGGCTTTGACGCGGCGCACCATCAGTCCGCCAAGCCATTGCGTGGGCGTAGTCAAGCACAAGCCCGATGCGGGCGCGGATTTTCTTGGAAAGGGCAATTTTGGTTTGCCAGATTGGGCCGAGGACAAGGGCAACGTCCTTTGCATCAACGTCGCTGACCGGCTTGTCTCCGATCTTCGGATATACATGCAGCGCAAGCGACGAAAGGAAAGCGGCAGCGTTCTTGTCCGACCAACCCGACGCCTTCGCCTCGTGGCATTGCTGGGCCGCCTGTCGGAAAGTGGGTGCGATCTCCTCTTTCGCATCGCGCACCTGCGTTGGATCTTTCTTATCGCGGGCGGCCTTCCGCAACTCGCGCGCCATTTCCCGCGCCTCAGCAAGGCTCACGAGACTGAGAGGTCCTAAGCCTATGTCTCGGCGCATCCATTTCATTCGGCCCTGCCTGTCGGTTCCGTAGGCCATGACCCGCAGCAGCCATGACTTCCCGCCAGTATCGGACACGAGAAGATAAAGGCCATTCCCGTCACCGTAGCGGCCCGGCCTCTTTTCCTTTTCGACTTGGAGCGGCTTCAATTTGTGAATTGCCATCGGCGTGTCCTTACCACAAACGCTCCCACATTTTGGGCTCGATTTGGGTAGACGTCAATGCACCGTGAAGCACAAATCCCCAAATAATCGACTGGAATCATTACCGTATATGCACCACCATCGATTCCGGTAGACAATAGTTATAGTCTAACTCGGGGAGCCACTATTCTCTTACATTCCAGTCAGTAGGCGCAGCCCCACCCATGCGGTGAGCGCGGCGGTGCCCCA
This sequence comes from Qipengyuania gaetbuli, assembly GCF_009827315.1. NCBI lineage: Bacteria > Pseudomonadati > Pseudomonadota > Alphaproteobacteria > Sphingomonadales > Erythrobacteraceae > Qipengyuania > Qipengyuania gaetbuli. The sequence goes on along the minus strand of NZ_WTYF01000003.1, from coordinate 417,191 downwards.
GCGTATCCAGCGTTGCGGCAGGTATTTGAGCGCCAGCAGGCTGCCGATCTGCCCCCCGATCGCTACCGCCACCAGCAGCGGCAGGCCGATATCGACGGCAGCGGCAAAGCGGCCCTCCCCGCCCTTGAGCACCTGGCCCGCCAACCCGAACAGCGAATTGACCAGAATGAACAGGCTGGCCGTCGCGGCCACGGCACGCGCCGAATTCCAGCGTGCAAGGTGCAGCAGCGGGGCAAGGAAAATGCCGCCTCCGATGCCCACGATGCCCGCCAAGTAACCGAGCGGTGCAGCCACGAGCGGCATGAATCGCGCGAAGCCTGCAGGCTCCCCGTCATTCATCGCTACAGGCAGCAACATGGTCAGCGCGGTCAGCAGCAGGGCAGCGCCCAGCAGGGCCAGGAATTCGCTTTCGCCGATCGGCGTAAGCCCGCCGAGGAAAGCCGCGGGCGCGGCAATGGCGGTCAGCAGCAGCGCGCCGCGCCAGGGCGTGACGCCTGCCCGCGCGAAACGGACAGTGCTGCCCGCCACGACCACGATATTGCAGGCCAGCGCAATCAGCGGGAGGATGCGGTAGTCGACGCACGACAAGGCCAGCAAGGCATTGTAGGTGGAGCCGCCACCGAACCCCACGCTGGCGTAGAGCAAGGCCACGATCAGGAATGCAAGGGCGAGCGCGGCCATAACCCTGCCTAGACCGCTTCACCGCTGCAGGCTAGCATCGCGCATCGAGGGGCAGGACCACATGAAAAGCAGCGATATCGTACTGAACGAGGGGCTGGTTCGCGCAGGCCCCGCAGAGGCGCGCAAGCTCGGCGATATCACCGCAGACGGTTTCAGGAACGATCCCTTCAACCACTGGCTGTTCGGCAATTTCGCGGGCATCAGCCACCTGTTTCACCTGCAGGCACGGCGCATCTACGCACCCCGCGGCTATTGCTATACCCACGGCGATGAGGGCGCCTGCATGTGGATGCTGCCGGGCGGCGACGCGAGCTTCGGCACGGCGGATTACGCGGCCTTCGCCCTGCCCACGCTGTTGAAATGCGGACCGGGCGCGGTGCGGCGCGGCATCATGACCGGTGAGGCGATGGACAAGGTCCACCCCGATTTCGAGCATGCTTATTTGTTCAGCATTGCCGTGCGCCCCGGCGCGCAGGGCAAGGGGCTCGGACGCAAGCTTATCGCGCCCATACTCGCCGCCTGCGACCGCTTGGGTGTTCCTGCGTATCTGGAGAATTCGAACCCGGCCAATGCAGGGTTCTACGGTTCGCTCGGCTTCGTGGTGTGCGGAGAAATCAGGCCGACACCCGATGCCCCGCCCCTGGTGCCGATGGTGCGCGAGCCGCGCAGCGCCTGAACGCCGCGCGGCCCATTACCTGACGATCAGGCCTGCGCTCCGACCGAGCCGTGGCAGTGCTTGTACTTGCTGCCCGAACCGCAGGGGCACGGTGCGTTGCGGCTGATTTCCATGCCGGAAAAGGGATTGTCGGCACGGGCCGCACCGCCCGGGCTGGCGGCAGCACGGGGGCTTCCGGCGAGCGAGCCGAACAGGTCTTCGCGTTCGGCCGATCCATCGCCGTCGTTCGAATTGTCGTCGCCCGTCAGCGGGTCGATATGGCCCGTGAGAAAGTCCGGCAGTTCGGGCAGGTCGACCTGCGGCAGCGGGGCTGGCTCTGCCAGTTCGAGCCGCTGCAGCTTGGCCGTCACATCCTCGCGCAGCTTGTCGAGCATGCGTTCGAACAGGGCGAAGGCTTCCTGCTTGTACTCGTTGATAGGCTGCTTTTGCGCGTGCGCGCGCAGCCACACCACCTGCCGCAGCGCGTCGAGCGTGGAGAGATGTTCCTTCCACTGGTGATCGAGTTCCTGCAGCAGCAGGCTCTTCTCGATCCGGCGCCACAGGCCGGCATCGGCCTTTCCGATCTTGGCTTCCATGCGCGCATCGGCTTCGGCGGCGATCCGTTCCTCGATCAGTTCCGGCTCGATCTGGTCTTCCTGCAGCCATTCTTCGTAAGGGAAGGTCAGGCCGAAGACTTCCTCGACGCGTTCCTTCAGGCCTTCGATGTTCCACTGTTCCGGATAGGAACCCGGCGGGCAGTTTTCCGACACGATGGCGTTCACGGCATCGCGGCGCATGTCGATCACGACATCGTCCACCGCTTCGCTGTCCATGATTTCCGCGCGCTGTTCGTAGATGACCTTGCGCTGGTCGTTCATCACGTCGTCGTACTGCACGACCTGCTTGCGGATTTCGTAGTTGCGCGCCTCGACCTTCTTCTGCGCCGTCTCAATGGCCTTCGACAGCCACTTGGAACCGATGGCCTCGCCATCTTCGAGGTTCGAATTCATCATGCGGGCGAACAGCGTGTCCGGACCGAAGATGCGCAGCAAATCGTCCTCGAGGCAGAGGTAGAAGCGCGACAGGCCGGGGTCGCCCTGGCGGCCCGAACGACCGCGCAGCTGGTTGTCGATGCGGCGGCTTTCATGGCGTTCCGTGCCGAGCACGAACAGGCCGCCCGCGTCGAGCACGCGCTGCTTTTCCGCGGCCACTTCGGCCTTGATCTTGGCGATGGCCGCATCGCGTTCCGGCCCGTCGGGCATGTCGCGCAATTCGTCTTCGATGCGGAACTCGACATTGCCGCCCAGCTGGATGTCGGTACCGCGACCGGCCATGTTCGTGGCGATGGTGACGGCGCCGATACGGCCCGCCTGCGCCACAATATGCGCCTCGCGCTCGTGCTGGCGGGCGTTGAGGACCTCGTGGGTCACTCCTTCTTTCTCGAGGAAGCTGGAGAGCAGCTCGCTCTTCTCGATCGAGACGGTGCCGACGAGGACCGGCTGGCCCGTTTCGTACTTTTCCTTGATCGCCTTGGCGATGGCTTGGAACTTGTCCTGCGTGTTCTTGTAGAACTCGTCTTCCTCGTCGACGCGCTGGACGGGCACGTTGGTCGGAATCTCGACCACGTTCATCTTGTAGATGTCCCAGAATTCCGCGGCTTCGGTGGCGGCAGTGCCTGTCATGCCCGACAGCTTGGGATACATGCGGAAGTAGTTCTGGAAGGTGATCGAGGCGAGAGTCTGGTTTTCCGGCTCGATCTTCACGCCCTCCTTGGCCTCGACCGCCTGATGCAGGCCGTTCGACCAGCGGCGGCCGTCCATCATGCGGCCGGTGAATTCATCGATGATGACGACCTTGTCGTCCTTCACGATGTAGTCCGTGTCCTTCTTGAACATGATGTTGGCCTTGAGGGCCTGGTCGAGATGATGGACGACCTGGGTATTCTCGACGTCGTAGAGATTGTCGGTCTCGAGCAGGCCCGCATCCTTGAGCTTCTGCTCGATGGCGTCGGTGCCCTCTTCGGTCCAGGTGATGTTCTTGGTCTTCTCGTCGGCCTCGTACCATTCGGGTTCGAGGTTCCTCACGATGGCGTCGACGGCGACGTAAAGCTCGGACTTGTCCTCGGTCGGGCCGGAGATGATCAGCGGGGTACGCGCCTCGTCGATCAGGATCGAGTCCACTTCGTCGACGATCGCGAAGTTGAAGGGGCGCTGCACCATCTGGCCGCGCTCGTGCTTCATGTTGTCGCGCAGGTAATCGAAGCCGAATTCGTTGTTCGTACCGTAGGTGATGTCCGCACCATAGGCATCGCGGCGCTCGAACTCGTTGAGGTTCGGGACGATGACGCCGATCGTCAGGCCGAGGAACTGGTGCAGGCGACCCATCCATTCCGCGTCGCGGCGAGCGAGGTAGTCGTTCACGGTGACGACGTGGACGCCCTTGCCTTCGATGGCGTTGAGGTAGGTGGCGAGCGTCGCGACCAGCGTCTTGCCCTCGCCCGTGCGCATTTCAGCGATCTCGCCACGGTGGAGCACGATACCGCCGATCATCTGCACGTCGAAGTGGCGCATGCCCAGCACGCGGACCGATGCCTCGCGCACGGTGGCAAAGGCTTCGGGCAGGATGTCGTCTAGCGTCTGGCCATCGGCCAGCATGGCGCGGAACTTGTCCGTCTGCGCACGCAGTTCATCGTCGGAGAACGCCTGGAGCTGCGGCTCCAGCGCGTTGATCTGGTTCACGATCTTGCCGATCGACTTGACGTAACGGTCGTTGGACGAGCCGAACAGGGACTTGGTGATGGTCTTGAACATGGTGGGGCAACAGCCTCGGATACGAATGATGGAGTGCGGGCGTCGATCGGACGCGCCAATGTAAGGAAAATGCCCGCGCACGCAGGTGGTGCCGGGCAGGAAACCGTCAGGTCCGGAAAGACGCTATTCGAAAGCGCGGTCGGGGCCGAACATCACCGTCGGAATGTAGATCACGACCGGCTGCTGCGGCTTGCAGGGCGTCAGCTTGTCGGTACGCGACTTCTGCTTGCGCTGCCGTTCCGCGCATTGCGACTGCGCGTCCTTGGCATCGTCCTGGTCGGCACGCTGTTCGACGCCGACGCCGACCGATCCTTCGAACGCCTGCGCAGGCGCGCCCAGCGCGGCAAGGCCGGTCAGGAGCGCAAGAAAGGCGAGGAAACGGGCGATCATCGTGCGGCTAAGATAAGTGCTGATCGTCATGCCGTCCACCCCGCTGTCGGATTTACCCGCGAGGAGAATTGCCTGCCGAATATGAAACTTTCTTGAACGGGCCGGGCTCAGTCACCGACCGGCAGGCGCTCGATCTTGTGGGTCATGCGATAGCGGCGCTCTTCCAGCGTGCCGTCTTCGGCCCGCGGAGGTTCGAAAGTGGGCGCGTTCTCGCAAGGGTTCTTCTCCGTGTTCTTCGGTGCGCCAGTTATCTGGCATTCGCGCACCGAACCGTCGCGAGAGATGACGAATTCCATCACCAGATCGAATTCCTCGGGCAGCTGCGTCGCGCTCGGCAGGGTAAACCGAACCGCCTGTTCATACAGTGATGCGACCGGCACGCCTTTGTTGTCGCGGGCCGGTTTGAACCGCGCGCGTTCCATCAGTTTCTCGCACGCCGTGCGGTCGAGTTCGGAGACTCCGCTGCTGGTGACGATCTCGCACCGGCTTACCCGGCCGGTCGCTTCGATCGTCAGGTTCGTGACCACGCGGCCCTTGGTACCAGCCCGTGCGGCCCAGCTCGGATAATCGTCCGTCGTCACCCATGTACCCGGGTTCGAGGCAGGCTCGGCCTTTTCGGCCGGATCCTCGACCACCTCGCGCCTGGTCGGGTTCAGTTCCACAACCTGCGCCGCGAGTGGCGGAGCAAAGGCGAGCGAAATCAATGCGATCGGATATTTCATTGCGTCCCCCCAAAGCGGGCACCGTCCGGATCGGTCGGGCCTGCTTGCGTCGCGGGACGGGATAAAGGGCGATAGAACTTGACGCAACCGGCCATCCCAATAATCCGCACGGGATGGACCTGACCCCTTCTCCGCTCGCGAAGCCCTTCCCCGCCATGCCCGCCATCGACGGTGCCGTGCTGCGGGTGGCACGTGCGCGCTACAAGGAATGGGACCGCGCCGACCTGACCTTTGCCGAACTGGCCGAAGGCACCAGCGTCGCCGGCGTATTCACGAAGAGCGCCTGCGCCTCGAGCGAAGTGGAACTGGGCCGGGAAAACGTCGCCAACGGCCATGCACGTGCGCTCGTGGTCAACGCCGGCAATTCCAATGCCTTCACCGGATACCGCGGGCGCGAGGCGGTGGTGCAGATCATGGAGCAGGTTTCCGAAGCGCTCGGCTGCCCGGCGGAACAGGTCTTCGTGTCCTCGACCGGCGTGATCGGCGTTCCGCTGCCCAAGGGCAAGGCGCGCGCAGGCGTGGCCGCCGCCCTCGAAGCGCAGCCGTGCAGTTGGGAAGAGGCGGCGAGCGCCATCGGCACGACCGATACCTTCACCAAGGGCGCGCATGCATCGGCGCTGGTCGGGGGTACGCGGGTCGAGCTGTGCGGCATCATCAAGGGCAGCGGCATGATCGCGCCCGACATGGCGACCATGCTCGGCTACATCTTCACCGATGCGGCGGTGGAACCGGCCTTCCTCCAGCAGATGCTTTCGCGCGCGAGCAGCGAGACGTTTTCCTGCATCACGGTGGATGGCGACACTTCGACCAGCGACACGGTGATGCTCTTCGCTACGGGGAAGGCTGGCAATCCGGTTCTTTCCGGCTGGGAAAGCGCCGGCGCGGACGCTTTCTATTCCGCGCTCCTCGAAGTGTGCCGCGAACTTGCACAGCTTGTCGTTCGCGACGGCGAAGGCGCGCAGAAGTTCATCGAGATCGCGGTGACCGGCGCAACCGACGATGCGAGCGCGCGCAAGATCGCCATGTCCATCGCCAACTCGCCGCTCGTGAAGACCGCGATTGCCGGCGGCGATGCCAATTGGGGCCGTGTGGTCATGGCGGTAGGCAAGGCAGGCGAACCCGCCGACCGCGACAGTCTCTCCATCGGTTTCGGTGGCACCTGGGCCGCGCGCGACGGCCAGCCCCTGCCCGATTACGACGAGGCTCCGGTGGCCCGCCACCTCGAAGGGCAGGACATCCGCATCGACGTGGACCTTGGCCTTGGCGCAGGCCGTGCGACCGTGTGGACCTGCGACCTGACGCACGGATATATCGATATCAACGCGGATTACCGTTCTTGAGTGCGCTCGACGCCGAGATACTCGCCCTGCTGCGGAAGGTGTCGGAAACGGCAATCCTGCCGCGCTTTCGCAATCTTTCGGCGGGCGAAGTCGAGGACAAGGGCGGCAACGATCCCGTCACCATCGCCGACCGCGAATCCGAAAAGCTCCTGCGCGAAGGACTGGCGCGCATCGATGGCACGATCGCCTTCGTCGGTGAGGAGGCGGCGCATGAAGACCCTTCGGTGCTAGACCGGCTCGACCAGCCATGCTGGATCGTCGATCCGGTCGACGGGACGCGCAATTTCGCCAACGGCCACGGCCCGTTCGGCGTCCTCGTCGCCCGCGCTGAAGGCGGGTTCACTCAGTCCGGCTGGATCTACGACTGCCTGACGGGCCGGTTCTGCTCCGCCCATCGCGGCAAGGGTGCCTTCGTCGATGGCGAGCGCGTCACCGCCAAGGGCACCGGACGGACGCCGCCTGTCGCGGCAATCTCGCTCGTCTACATGGAAGAAGCGCGTCGCGAGGCAACCAAACGGCATATCGAGCCGGCATACGCGCTTGTCGACATCCCCTATTGCGCTGCCGAACAATATCCGCGCCTCGCGCTGGGCGAAAACGACGTTTCCATCTTCGAGCGCACGCTGGCCTGGGACCATGCGGCAGGCGTGTTGTGGCTGGAAGAAGCCGGCGGCAAGGCGGCCCGCCCGGACGGCTCCCCCTACCGGGTCGACGAACATAGGCGCACCGGCCTCCTTGGTGCCTCCAGCCCCACGCTGTGGGACGAATTGGCGGCGCTTTACGCGCATTTATGACGGAATTCCGACACGCCTGCGCATCGGGTGGCAACGCGAAACCCTTTCCAATAGCGCACGCTCGCTTTACGCTGACCGGCAAGCCAGCAGAGGAAACGCAGTGACGTTAGGCAATGCCCCCAGTTCCGGCCCCGAGGCCGAAACCGGCGATTCCCATGCGGACACCCCGCAGGAGCCGATGGCGCTGGAAGACCGCTATACCAATCGCGAACTGTCCTGGCTGAGCTTCAACCGCCGCGTTTTGGCGGAAAGCGAAAACGCCCGCTATCCGCTGCTCGAACGCCTTCGCTTCCTGTCGATTTCCGGAAGCAACCTCGACGAATTCACCATGGTACGCATCGCCGGCCTCGAAGGGCAGGTGCATCGCGGCATCGAAACGCCGGGGATCGACGGGCTGAGCCCGCGCCAGCAACTCGACGCGATCCGCGAACAGGTCCTTCAGCTGGAGCACCGCCAGCAGGACAGCCTCGACGAACTGCGCGGCCTGCTGGCCGACGAAGGCATACTGATCGCGCTGGTCGAGCAGCTCGACAAGCAGCAGCAGGACTGGCTCGAAGACTATTTCACCACCGACATCCTGCCGCTGATCACGCCGCAGGCCATCGACCCTTCGCATCCCTTCCCCTTCGTTGCCAGCGGCGGGATGGGCGTGCTGTTCCGCCTCAAGCGCGGTCGCCGCAAGGGCGAGCTGGTCGAAATGGTGTTGATCCCCAGCGGCGCGCCGCGCTTCGTGCGCGTGCCCGGCGAAAAGGCGATCTATGTCGCCATCGAACAGCTGGTGACCCGGTTCGCCAGCCAGCTCTTCCCGGGCTTCAAGATCCTCGGCGACGGCATTTTCCGCGTCCTGCGCGACAGCGATATCGAGGTCGAGGACGAAGCCGAAGACCTCGTGCGCTATTTCCGCACCGCCATCCAGCGCCGGCGCCGGGGCCGTGCGGTCCTGCTCGAACTCGACGACGAATGCGACGCCTCGGCAGAGGCGCTGCTGCGCGAACAGTTCGACGTCGACGCGGCGATGATCGTGAAGACCGGCGGGATGCTGGGCCTGTCCGACCTCTCGGCGATCTGCAACGAACCGCGTCCGGACCTCAAGTTCACTCCCTTCTCGCCCCGCTATCCCGAGCGCGTGCTGGCCCATGACGGCGATGTCTTCACGGCCATCCGCGAGAAGGACATGGTCATTCACCACCCCTACGAAAGCTTCGAAGTGGTGGTCGATTTCCTGCACCAGGCGGCAGTCGATCCGCAGGTCGTCTCGATCAAGCAGACGCTTTACCGCGCAGGCGACCAATCACCCGTCATCGCCGCGCTGGTGGAGGCCGCGCAGAACGGCAAGGCCGTGACCGCGGTGGTCGAACTGAAAGCGCGCTTCGACGAGGAGCGCAACATCCGCTGGGCGAACGAGCTCGAACGCGCAGGCGTGCAGGTGATCTACGGCTTCACCGAATGGAAGACGCACGCCAAGGTCAGCCTCGTCGTGCGGCGCGAGGAAGACGGCTATCGCACCTACTGCCATTTCGGCACGGGCAATTACCACCCGGTCAATGCGCGCATCTACACCGACCTCAGCTATTTCACCGCCGATGCGGCTTTGGGGCGCGATGCAGCCAAGATGTTCAACTTCATCACCGGCTACATCGAGCCGGATGCCCTGGAGAAGATCGCCATCTCGCCCATCGGCCTGCGCGAGAAATTGTACGAGCTGATCGACGTCGAAATCGCCAATGCACGGGCGGGCAAGCCGTCGGGCATATGGGTGAAGCTCAATTCGATCACCAACCAGGCGATGATCGACAAGCTTTACGAAGCGAGCAAGGCGGGCGTCGAAATCCGCATGGTGGTGCGCGGCATCTGTTCCTTGAGGCCCGGCATCCCCGGCCTCAGCGAAAACATCAGCGTGAAGTCGATCATCGGGCGCTTTCTCGAACATGGTCGCATGTGGACCTTCGCAAATGGCAAGGCGCTTCCGAGCCGGCAGGCCAAGGTGTTCATCACCAGCGCCGATGCCATGAGCCGCAATCTCGACCGGCGCGTGGAAGTGCTGGTCCCGGTCACCAACAAAACGGTCCACGACCAGATGCTGGGGCAAGTCATGCTGGCCAATATCCTCGACACCGAACAGAGCTGGCGCCTCGGCCCCGACGGGCAGTACCTGCGGATGCGCAAGGGCGACGGCGGCTTCAACTGCCACGAATATTTCATGTCGAACCCTTCGCTTTCCGGGCGTGGCTCCGCTCTCCAGCGGCATGAGGTCCCGCGCCTCACGCTGAGCGGGGCGAAACGATGACCTCCGTCAAATCGCGCAGCGCCAAGTGGCAGCGCCGCCTGATCCATCCGCCCCGTGCCGTCATCGACATCGGGTCGAACACCGTCCGCCTCGTGCTCTACGAAGGCACGGCCCGCTCGCCGGAAACCGTGTGGAACGAGAAGGTCGCCGCACGCCTCGGCCGCGATCTGTCGGAAACAGGCCGCATTCCCGAAGAGGCCATGGACGAGGCGCTGGCCGCCCTTGCCCGCTACGCCCTGATTATCCGTGACCGCGGTATCGACGATGTGCAGACGGTCGCGACGGCCGCCGCGCGCGATGCCGAGAACGGCGGGGAATTTCTCGACCTCGTCGCTGCGCTTGGCCTATCTCCGCGCCTGCTGTCGGGTGAGGAGGAAGCCTGCGCTTCCGCTTTCGGTGCCATCGGCGCCTTTCCCGGTGCGAAAGGCATGATTGCCGACCTCGGCGGCGGCAGTCTCGAACTCGTCTCCATTGGCGATGGCGAATGCCACGATGCGGTCAGCCTGCCCTTCGGCACACTACGCCTTCCTGCCCAGCGTGCCGCGGCCGGCGATTTCGAACAGCAGGTTCACGACACGCTGTCCGGCGTCGGCTGGGCTTCGGGTCACGAAGGCCCGCTCTACATGATCGGCGGCACGTGGCGGGCGCTGGCACATTACGCGATGCGTGAATGCGATTATCCGCTGACCGACCCCCACGGGTTCTGCCTGACGGTGGAGGAGGCGCAAGATCTTGCCGGAAGGCTGGTCGATGCCGACCCCGAAAAGCTGATGGAGATTTCGGGCATATCGCCGATGCGTGCCGGATACCTTCCCGATGCGGCCGCATTGCTGAAACCCCTGCTGGCCGAATTGAAGCCGGAAAGCCTCGTCTTTTCGAGCTGGGGCATTCGCGAAGGCCTGCTGTTTTCGCAGCTCAACGACCTTACCCGTTCGCTCGACCCGCTGCTGGCGGGCGTCCACGCCTTTGCCGAACCGCGCGATGCGCCGATCGTCGATGCGACCCGCATTGCAGGCTGGACGGTCGATCTCGCCAGCGGGGGCGGCAAGCGGAACGAGCGTCTTCGCCTCGCGGCGGCACAGCTCGCCCTCGCCCTCCAGCGCGTGGAGCCTAACCTGCGGTCCAACCATGCGACCGAATGGGCGCTGGACAAGCGATGGATCGACTGCACGCCGCGCGACCGTGCGATGATCTGTGCCGCGCTTCTCGGCAGCCTCGGCGCGACGGAGGTTCCTAACCGCCTGCGCCGCCTCGCAAGCGACGAGGACCTTCGCGAAGGTCTTACCTGGGGGCTCGGCTACCGCCTGGCCCGCCGCTTGGGCGCAGGCGCAAGAGTCGCCCTCGCCTCCAGCAGGTTGCGGCTCAAGAAGAAGTCACTTGTCCTCTACATGGACGAAAGCCGGGCCGCGCTTGCCACTTGGCCGCTGACCAAGGATCTGGAAGTCCTCGCCGAATGGCTGGGCCGAAAGCCCAGGATCAAGATCGGCAAGTTCGATTTCTCGAACGAGTTGGAAGAGGAAGAGGAAGAGGACTGACCCTCAGCCGGCGGTCGCGGGTGCGGCCAGCGGGAAGAAGGGAATTCGCACCTCGAAAGGCGAGCCGTCCTCGCGCACGAAGGTGTAGAAACCTTCCATCGAGCCATAGGGTGTTTCCAGTGGACAACCCGACACATAATCGTGGCTGGCCCCGGGTGCGAGCAGTGGTTGTTCGCCCACGACCCCTTCGCCATCAACATGGGCGACCATGCCGCGCGCATCGGTGATGCGCCAATGACGGGTCTTGAGCTGAACCTTTTCGTGCGAACCGTTCTCGATGCGGATGTGATAGACCCAGAACCACTTGTCGGCATCGGGCTGCGACTGTTCGGGAAGGAAATTCACGGCAACTCGGACGGTAATCCCGTCGGTCGTGGCGGCGTGCTGAAAAAGCTCCTTGATCACATGTACCAAATTAGGAATTCGGCTGCGGACGACAAGGCCGGGAGGCTGCAGAAACCCCACTTATCCGCCGTTTTCAGCGAGAATGGTGCAGAATGCGGAGATAATGGCTGCGTGCCTCGCGTTCACGAATGCGTGCGGACTTGGCCGCAATGGGTTCCGCAAGCGCAGAAATTTGCAGGACGATGAACAGTTATTCGCGCCCCTGACTTGGCTCGCTGCGCGCAGATGAGCCGATGTCATGGTTAATATCGATTTACCGCGGTTTGCGACTTTCTCTTAGCCAGGGAGGGGTAGTTTCCATTCTCGGAGAAATTCAAGCCGAGGGGCAACGCAATGGGCAGGCGTATCGGAACATTTCTGCAGCGTCTGAAGAAGGACACGACCGGAAACCTGCTGCTTATGGCAGGGGCCGGGATCACTGCGCTCGTCGGGGCCGCGGGGATCAGCGTGGACACGGTCCAGTGGTATCTCTGGAAACGGCAGATGCAGCAGGCCGTCGATACCGGCGCCGTTGCCGGCGCGCTTGCCATGTCCTTCGGGCGCGACCACAACACGGCAGTCACCAGCGAGGTCGGACGCACCGCCAACACGGTCCACACGATCGAGCTGGTTTCCACGCCGCCGACCAGCGGCGCCTGGACGGGCGACAGCGGGGCGATCGAAGTCGTCGCGACCACCAGCCGCGCCCTGCCCTTCTCTTCCGTCTTCCTGTCGACCCCGCCCACCATACGCACCCGCGCCGTCGCCACCGCCGTCGCAATCGGCAATCCGTGCGTGCGCGCACTGGCAACCGATGGCACGGGCATCGACGTCTTCGGCGGCGCGCAAGTCAATCTGGGCTGCCCGGTTTCGTCCAATTCTCCGGGGGGCGTTTCGGTCGACCTCGGCGGTTCGAGCTTCCTCAATACCGACCTCGTCATGAGTGTCGGGGGGATCGACTACGGATCGGGCAACTTGCCGTCCAACGCCTCGCTCGTATCCTATGGCCTGCCAGTCGAGGATCCGCTGGCGAGCCGCAACCTGACCTGGTCGCCAACCTGTAACCTCAACAATGTCAACGTGACGCCCGGCCAGACCCGCACGCTCGATCCGTGCCGCTACAATAACGGGCTGCGTATCCAGGGCACCGTTTACCTGCGCCCCGGTGTCTACGTGATCGATGGCGGTTCGCTGACGATCAACTCGGGTGCAGAGGTTTTCATGGCTCCCGGCACGACCGGGGGGGTCACCTTTATCCTGACCGGGAACAACCCTACGCAGGTCGCGACCCTGTCGGTGAACGGCAGCGCGGAAATCGACATTCGCGCACCAACCATGGCGGAAGACCCGCTGTGGGGCGGGATCTTGTTCTACCAGGACCGCATCGCGTCGGACCTGAGCAACACGATCAACGGCGGTTCGGACATCAACCTGCACGGGGCGATCTATTTCCCGACCAACGACCTGATTTACAACGGGGATTCGTCGCAGACTGCGCAGTGCCTGCTGATCGTCACCCAGCGCGTGCGCTTCGGCGGGACGAACAACATCGACAACAATTGCGACCCTGACCTGACGACGATCAATTCGTCCGCCTTCACGATCAGGGTGGTGGAGTAGGCCATGCTGTATCACTTCCTCCGCAAGCTCTATCGCGACACTTCGGGTGTCGGCTTCGTCGAACTGGCGCTCGCCGCCCCGCTGCTCGCGCTGCTGTTCCTCGGCATGGTCGATTTGTCGGTGATCGTGGCAACGCGCATCGATCTCGAGCAGGCTGCGCAGCAGACTACCGACCTCGCCCTTGCCAAGCGGCCGACCTCCACCGACACGAGCTATCTCGTGGCCGAGGCCCGCAACGCCAGCAACCGCCCGACCAGCGACATCCGCGTGCAGCTGATCCTCGAATGCGACGGGACGCAAGGGTACAGCTTCAACAGCAACTGCTCGCCCGGACAGGTCCAGAAGCGCTTCGTGAGCGTCGCAATCGACCAACCCGTGTCGACCGGTTTCAACTGGCGCAACATGGGTGCCATGTTCAGCGGGACCACCGTTCCCTATTCGCCGACCACCGTGACCGGCGACAGCATCGTGAGGCTGCAATGACGCATCTTTTCAAGCGCCTGCGCCGCGACCGCGAAGGCTCCTTCGGAATCGAGTTCGCCATCGCGCTGCCCGTGCTGGTGGCGCTGATGATCGGCATCCTGAACTTCGGCCTGGTGCTCAACGCCAACGGGTCGATGCGCAATGCGATGGGAGAAGGACTGCGACTGGCCAAGGTCGATCCGGCAGCCACCGACGCAACCGTCATCGCGACCACGCGCGCTGCGCTGATCGGGGTCGATCCCAACGCCGTCCAGACGCTGACCTTCCGGCGCGGCACGGTGAACAATGCCGAGACAGGCACGATGACCATGACCGTGCAGCTACGCCCGATCATCCCCTTCGCGATGATCCCGCCGATTACACTGACGGAAACGAAGCAGATCTACCTGCCGAGCTGACGCCCTAGGGTTTGCCGCCGGTCAGGTATTCTTCGAGCTGGCCGAGCCGTTCCTTGCCGAACCACATCTCGGACCCGACGAAGAAAGTCGGGATGCCGAAGGCTCCGCGTTCGACGGCCTGCGAAGTGTTGTCCACCAGCCGCTGCTTAACCTCCGCGTCCTGCGTTGCGCCAAGCAGGCGCTGCGCATCGAAACCGCTTTCGGCCAGCACGCCGCCCACTGCCTCGACATCGGAGCAGTCGATGTTCTGCTCCCACACCGCCGGCTGGAACGCATCGACGAGCGCCTGCATCTCCTGCTGGTCTTTCGCCGCCACAAGGACGCGCTGCAGCAGGATCGAATTGAACGGCAGCGCCGGATGCATCCGGAATTTCGTCATCGCGTGGCGGTCGAGAAAGCGCTGGAATTCGAGCGCGGCATAGGGGACCTTCCCCTTCACGTTCGCGTCGCGCATCATCGGCGGCGCGTTCCCGGTCAGCTTGTGCATCCCGCCGAGGAAGACGGGTGTCACGAGCAATTCTGCGCCCGTGCGTGCCACGATATCCTTCAGCGGATACCAGGCGAGGTAGCCATTGGGCGCGGCCAGATCGAGAATGAATTCGACCGTCTTGCTCATCAGAATTGCTCCTTCCACGGGCGCAGGTCCAGCTCGTTCGTCCATGCGTTACGCGGCTGTTTCCAGAGCCGCACATATTCTTCCGCGATACTCGCCGGCACTAGCAGCCGGTCTTCCGCCAGCCTTTCCTCCCAATCGGGGTAGAGGCCGCGGATGAAATCGCCGTCCACCGCACCGTCGATCACGACATGGGCGACATGGATGCCCTCGGGGCCCAGTTCGCGCGCCATCGATTGCGCCAAGGCCCGCAGAGCATGTTTCGCCCCGGCAAATGCGGAAAACCCCGCCCCGCCGCGCAGGCTGGCGGTTGCGCCGGTAAACAGGATCGAACCCCGACCGCGGGGCACCATGCGCCTTGCCGCCTCCCTGCCTGCGAGGAAGCCGGCAAAGGCCGCCATTTCCCACACCTTGCGATAGACCTGCGCGGTCGTGTCGCGGATGCCGAAACGCACGTTCGCGCCGATGTTGAAAACGACCACTTCGAGCGGGCCGACTTCCCGCTCGATCCGTTCGAACAGGGCAATCGTGTCCTCCTCGTCGCGCGCATCGACCCCGAAAGCGATGGCGCTGCCCCCTTCGGCCTCGATTTCGGACACTAGCCCAGCAAGCTTGTCCTCGTGGCGCGGGCGGCGGGTAACGCAGGCAGTCAGGCCTTCGCGTGCAAAAGCCTTGGCGATGGCCCCGCCCAGCCCGTCGCCTGCACCGACGACAAGGGCGGCAGGCCTGCTCACAGCCCCGCAGCCCCCAGGGCGCGTTCGAGGTCTTCCTTGACGTCCTCCACGTCCTCGAGCCCGACGTTGATACGCAGCAGACCCTCTGTCACGCCCATCTCGTCGCGCGCTTCCTGCGTCATGCCCGCATGGGTCGTGCTGGCAGGGTGACACATGAGGCTGCGCGCATCGCCGATATTGTTCGAAATATCGACCAGTTCCAGCGCATCGAGAACACGGAACGCGGTCGCGCGGTCGCCGACATCGAAGGCGAAAATCGGGCCTGTCGCGGTCATCTGCCGTGTCGCCAGTTCATGACGCGGGTGGCTGGCTAGGCCGGGATGCAGCATCTTCGGCACCCGGCCCTCGATCGCCTTGCCCAGTGCAACCGCATTCTCGCTCTGCTTCATGGCACGCAGGCTCAGCGTCTCGAGGCCCTTCAGGACGACCCAGGCATTGAACGGCGCGATGTTCGGGCCGGTGTTGCGCTGGAACGGCAGCAGGACCTCGTCGATCCACTCCTGCGAAGCGCAGACCGCGCCCGCCAGGACCCTGCCCTGCCCGTCCATCAGCTTGGTGGCGGAATAGGCGACCACGTCGGCGCCGAAGTCCATCGGCCTTTGCAGCGCGCTGGTGGCAAAGGCATTGTCGACCACCGTCGTGATGCCGTGCGCCTTGGCGACAGCGCAGACATGGGCGAGGTCGACCACGTCGAGCGTCGGATTGGCCGGGGTCTCGAAAAAGAAGACCTTGGTGTTGGGACGAATGGCAGCTTCCCACGCATCATCATCGGCGCTGTCGACGACGGTGGTCTCGATACCGAAGCGGGGGAGGAGGTGGTCGAGCAGCCAGCGGCACGAGCCGAAGGCCGCGCGTGCACCCACGACATGGTCGCCTGCCGAAAGCTGGCACAGCAGCGCCGTGGTCATGGCCGACATGCCGCTCGCCTGCGCACGGCACGCTTCGGCACCTTCCATCAGCGCGATGCGCTCTTCCAGCATGGCGACGGTCGGGTTCTGGAGGCGCGAATAGGTCATGCCCTCCGCCTCGCCGGCAAAGCGATCGGCGACGGTCTGCGCGTTGTCGTAGGTATAGCCCGAGGTGAGGAACAGCGCCTCGCTGGTCTCGCCATGCTCGCTACGCCAGGTGCCCCCGCGCACGGCCTGCGTGGCTGGCCGCCACTTCGAAGTGATCGAGCGATCTGTACCGGTGGTCTTTTTCATCGCCTGCGGGATAGCACGCGCAAAGCGTGCCGCAAGCGGCTCAGCCTTCGAGGGCGGAAAGCCCCGCTTGGCCGATGGACCCGCGCCCGACCGCCCTGAGCATTTGGGCCCCCTCGATCACTGCCAGCACCGCGCGCGCGCCCTCGGCAGGATCGGGATCGCTTTCTGGCAAGTGGTCGACGACCCAATCGAGCAGCCGGTCCATTATCCTGCCAGCCGCGTCGAGATGGGCCCTGTCACCGGCCGCGCACCCTGCCACGATGTCCCACCAGACCCTGAAGAAGGGCGCGAACTCGGGCTGGCCGGTAATGTCGAACACCGTCTGCGCACAGGCACGCCGCGATACCGATCGCCGGGCTGGAAAGGCCGTATCGAGCGCCTGCGTGAACTGCAGCGCGAGGAAGTCGAGCAAGGCTTCGACCAGCCTTTCCTTGCTGCCGAAATGATAGATCAGCATCCGGTCGCTGGTGCCGGCCGACCTGGCGAGCGGCCGAAGCGACAAGCTTCCCAGCCCGTTCTGCATGACGTGGGCAGCCAGCGCAGGAAGCAGGGTTTCGCGCGACATACGGCCAGTCTTCATGCCCCACTTGTAGCGACTGCTACACAAGGCTACAAGTGTAGCGTCTGCTACATTCGAATCGGGGAATGCCTGTGTCCGCTTACGAAATCCTCGCCGCCGCCGGCCTCGTCTCAATAGTCATGGCGTTCGGCTACATCCTCGCAGGTTCTCCGAAGACCGGCAGCGCCACTCTGGCAGCCGCCCTTGCGGCAGGGTTCGCAGCCTTCACCGCAGTGACGATCGCGCGCGAGGGCGTGCTGCTGGTCTGGACCAATCACACGGAAAACCTGTGGGGCGTGCAGGTCTGGTGGGACCTGCTGTTCGCAGTCGGGATCGCGGTTTTCCTGATTGCACCTCGGGCACGTGCGGCAGGGATGAACCTAGTGCCATGGCTGCTGTTCGTCGCGGCAACTGCAAGTATCGGCCTGCTCGCCATGGCCGCACGCCTTTTCTGGCTGGAAGCGCGTACAGAAGCCTGATGCGGGTTGCAGCTCGCGCCGCCGCTGCCTAAGCCGCAGCGTGATGAGCCGCGCACCTGAGCAGCCCCGCGATCCGATTGCCTGGTGCGCCGCGCTTGCGGTCGGCTTCTGGCTGCTGGCGCTGTGGAACCTCGCGATCCCCAGCGCGCCCTATTTCGACGAGGTGCATTACCTCCCGGCAGCGCGCGAGCTGCTCGAACTGGGCAATTTCACCAATCGCGAACATCCCATGTTCGGCAAGGAGATGATTGCGCTCGGCATTGCGATCTTCGGCGACAACCCTTGGGGCTGGCGCCTGTTTTCCTCTCTCGCCGGCGCGCTGGCACTCTTCGCAATCATGCGGGCGGCATGGTTCGCAACGCTGAGCCGGTTTGCCGTTGTCGCCGCAGGTACGCTTGTCGCGACCGGCTTCCACCTGTTCATCCATTCGCGCATCGCCATGCTCGACATCTTCATGGTCTGCGCGATCGCGCTGGCATATTGGCAGCTGGCCGCCGCCATGCGCGAGCCGGAAACCGGCCGCCGCAGCCTTGCCCTGGCAGGGATCGCGCTGGGCCTCGCGATGGGCGCGAAATGGAATGCCGTGCCGCTCGCCATGGCGCCCGGTATCGCCTTCCTTGTACTGAGGTGGTTCGCGGGCCGCCGCCGCCTGTTCCTGTCGCGGCGCGGGATGCCAGTGCCCGGCATGACGCTGGTCGAGGCTTTCCTGTGGCTCGGCATACTGCCGCTGTTCGTTTACTGGCTGACGTTCTGGCCCGCCTATTCATTTCAGGTCGACGGAATAAACGAGGGCATCGCCGCGCATCACAGGCTCATGCTCGATCTCCAGACGCAGGTCCTTCAGAGCCATCCTTACGAATCCACCTGGCCCGAATGGATGCTCAACCTGCGGGCCATCTGGTATCTCTACGAAAACGTGGACGGTGCGCAGCGCGGCGTCTTGCTGGTCGGCAACCCCCTGACCATGCTGCTAGGCCTGCCGGCGCTGGTTTGGTGTGCGATGCGCGGCATTTCGCAGAAGTCGCCCGCACACGGTGCCATCGCTGTGCTCTATGCCGTCAGCCTTGGCCTGTGGCTGGTCGCGGAGAAATCGACCCAGTTCTATTACCACTACTTCCTGCCGAGTACTTTCCTGCTGATCGCCTTGGCACTCACGCTGGACGACCTTTGGCGGGCGGGCTGGAAAAAAGTTTCAGGCGCCGTGCTGGTGCTGAGCGCGCTGTTTTTCGGATTTTTCTACGAGATCCTCGCCGCAGAACCGCTGGCAGGACCCGACAGCTTCGCGACCTGGGCGTGGATCGACGGCTGGAAGTAATTGGTCAGAACCGGCCCCAGACGAAGCGGCTCGACAGAGCGTAATTCCATACCGAACCGATACCGATGCCGACCAATGCTGCTACCAGCTCGTGGAAACCGCGGTCGTGCAGTGTCGTTGCGACGGCCACGTTGGCAAAGGCGCCGATCGAGCAGGCCGCAATGAAGCTCGCCCAGCCCCAGAATATCCGGTTCGCGCTTTTCAGGCGGCGGTCGCGATAGGTCAGGAAATTGTTCAGCCAGAAATTGAAGGTCATCGCACCAAAGGTCGCGGCGGCCTGGCTCCAGCTGAAGTTCGTGCCTGCAACCAGCAGGAAAACGTAGAGAATGGCCATGTGGACCAGCACGCCCAGCGCGCCGACCGTGCCGAACAGCGCGAAGCGGGTCGGGATGATCCTGCCGAAGCTCTTGTCGTATAGGCCAGCGAGGAAATCCAGCGCGATGGCACGGTCGAGCTTGCTTTCGCCCGAGCGGCGCGCGGAGAAATTCATCGGGAAATCCTTCACCCTGAGCGGTGTTTTCGAGGTCGCCAGCAGGTCGAGCAATATCTTGAAGCCGATCCCGGAAAGGTTCGGCACGAGACGCCGGGCGATTTCGGTCGGCAGCAGGAAGAACCCGCTCATCGGATCGGACAACTCAACACCGGTGAGCCTGCGCGCAAGGCCGTTGGCGATGCTCGACAGCTTCTCGCGGTCGGGCCTGCCCCACTCCTCCATGCTTGCCCCTTCGGCAAAGCGGCTGGCGACAGCGACGTCCGCCTCGCCCGCCTTCACGCTGGCAAGCATCACGGCGAGCAGCTTGGGATCGTGCTGGTGGTCGGCGTCCATGACCGCGCAATAGGGGGCTGCGGTTGCGCAGAACCCCTCGATCGCGGCGCTGGACAAGCCGCGACGCCCGATCCGCTGGATGACCCGGACGCGCGGGTCGCGAAGCGCGATGCGCCGCGCCTCGTCGGCAGTACCGTCGGCGGAGTTGTCGTCGACGATGAGCACTTCCCAGCCCGCCGGACCGAGCGCCTCCTCGATCCTGACGACGAGCGGGGCGAGATTGTCACGCTCGTTGAGCGTCGGCAGGATGATGGCCAGTTCGAGCGGCCTTGCGGTCGCTGCGGTGCTTGCCGGCTGGGTTTGCGGATCCATGTCCATTGCATGGCCCGACTAGCGGGAAAATCTCAAGATATGCTTAGCAGGTTCCTAACCACGGCATCGCCGATTTCCCCGGTAGAGGCACTTCCGCCGAGGTCCGCGCCGCGGATTTCGCTCGCCAACGTCTTCGCGGCTGCCCGTTCGATGCGGTTCGCCTCTTCCTCGCGGCCGAGCGAATGGCGCAGCAGCATGGCGAGGCTGAGGATGGCCGCGATCGGATTGGCCTTGCCCTGCCCGGTAATGTCGGGCGCGCTGCCGTGGATCGGTTCGTAAAGGCCGAAGGTACCGAAGCCGGTCTGCCTTTCGCCGAGGCTGGCGCTCGCCAGCAGGCCGATCGAGCCGACGCAGGCACTCGCCTGGTCGGACAGGATGTCGCCGAACAGATTGCCGGTCAGGACCACGTCGAACTGGCCGGGGCTGCGCACCATCTGCATGGCGGCATTGTCGACATACATGTGGTCGAGCTCCACATCGGGATATTCGGCCGCGACCTTGATGACCGCCTCGCGCCAAATGCGGCTGGTTTCGAGGACATTGGCCTTGTCGACGCTGGTCAGTTTCTTGCGGCGCTTCTGCGCGGCCCGGAAACCGGTGTGGGCGATCCGCCGCACTTCCGCCTCGTTGTAGGACATGTCGTCCCACCCTTCGCGCCCCCCGGCACTATCGCGTTCGCCCTTCTTGCCGAAATAGACGTCGCCATTGAGTTCGCGCACGACCAGCAGGTCGATCCCCCGCGCCAGCTCCGGCTTGAGCGGGGAGAGATCTTCGAGGCCGGGAAAACCGGCAGCAGGACGCAGGTTCGCAAACAGCCTCAGCTCGCTGCGCAAGCCCAGGATCGCCTGTTCGGGCCGGTGTTCGCGCGGGAGGGTATCGCATTCGGGATCGCCGACCGCGCCAAACAGCACGGCATCGGCCGCGCGGGCCATTTCGAGCGTTTCTGCGGGTAGCGGATGGCCATGGCGCTTGTAGGCAATTCCGCCGACATCGCCTTCAAAAAGGACGAGACCCGGCAGGGACAGTGCATCAAGGACCTTCAGCGCCTCGCGCGTGACTTCGGGGCCGATGCCGTCTCCGGCCAATACCGCAATCTTCATGTTCCTATGCGTCCCAGCCGCTGCCTCAATACAGTCCTAGCGGCTAGAACGTCCGCCCGCGTGTCCGCAAGCAGGTAGCGGGCGATTTGGGCCTCGTTGCGGTCGAGAATTTCCAGAGCCGCGCCAAGCCCCGCTATCTCGGGTCGCTCGCCCCCATAGCCCAGTTCGCGCAGCAGGAGGATTTCGTAGCTCGCCAATGCAGGCGCCCAGCCGCGCGCCGATGGCGCGTTGCAGATCGCATCGAGCAATGCCGCCAGCGCGGCATAGAGGCTGGGATAGGGATTGCGTTCGGGGAGCGCACTTGCCGTCAGCGCGCATACCCAGGCGATGGCAGAGGCCGGCAGCGGTTCGCTGAGCCACGGCCCGCGGCTCTGCGCGAGTTCGAGCCGGGCAAAGGGCAACTGGCTATCCGACCGGGAACGGATTTCCGCTTCGACGAGATTGCCGGGAATGACCACAGGGCGCAGCTGCCTGCCCCTGCCCCCGGCGACATAGGCCGCCATGACCCCGCTTTCTTCGGTCAGCATCCGCGCAATGACCGCCGTCTCGCCATGCGGGCGCGCGGCAAGCAGGATCGCGGGGGCGGACAGGTACATGGCTAACCGTTAGGCGCGATCCCCGTGCGAGCCAATGCTTCGCGGGACGACTTGACGGCAAGGCTCTTCTTGCGGCCCATCGACCAGTTCTGCTGCATCCTGACTTCGGGATTGGGTGCACACCAGATCTCGCCGGTTTCGTTGATCGCGGTGACCCAGAGCAGATTGTGCTCCGGCCCGTAATCGATGACGGCGAGCGCATAGCTGTCCCCGCGACCGAGGACGTGCAAAGGAATGGGCGGATCGAGCTGGGTCAGCATGGCGTCACCTTTCAGGCAGGTGACGCACGCAACCGCGACCGGTTCCTAAGCTGACTTTTGTGTAGGAGGATCAGCCCTGCTTGGCTTCGAGTGCGGCAATGCGCTCGGCCAGCTTGTCGCATTCTTCGCGGGCCTTGCTTGCCATCGCCTTGACCGCGTCGAACTCCTCGCGGCTGACGAAATCCATCCCGCCGAAGGCTTCCTTGGCGCGTTCGCGCGCGCTTTCGCGGGCCTCACGCGTCATGCCGGCAAGCGTGCCGGCAGCGGAATTGGCGAGTTTGACGAAGTCGGCGATGAGCGGGTTCTGGCTTTGCATTGCGGCTATCTAGGCGCGAAGTGGTCGCGCTTCAATTCCCGATGCGCACGCGTTCGGACGTGCCGCCAGCAGGCAATCCGCCATCGGCATCCGGGTTCAGCTGCAAGAACTGCCAGTTGAGCGCGGTCGCGAAGAGCACCCATGCGAGATACGGCAGCAGCAGCATGGCCGCGAGCCGGCGGACTTTCCAGAACAGCGCGATAACGACCAGCAGCGTGATGTCGATCATGACCAGCACGACCAGCGCGGCGGTGATTTCCTTCATCCCGAAGAATACCGGGGTCCAGGTGAGGTTGAGCAGGAAATGGATCGCAAAGGCGAGGATAGCCATGCCGCGACCGCGCGCGCCCCAGGCGGCGCAAACCAGCGCAATCGAAAGGCCGATCATGACGTAAAGGATTGTCCAGACGATGCCGAAGGTCGCCGGGGGCGGATAGATGCCGGGCTTCACCAGGTTCTGGAACCACAGGCTGTTCGGGCCACCGAGCTGGCCAGCCAGGAAGCCCAGGAGGACGCACAGGGGCACGGTGAACAGTGCCCAGCGAATGAAACTTGCGCGAAGCTGGCCGCGCGAAGCCAATACGTTCATCGAAAACCCCCAGAGGCGATTCGTTTGATGCCCTTCTGGCTATCCGGCGGCGCGCTGGCAACCGGGCCGCGCCAACCATGCCGCAACGGGACGCTTCAAACCTTCACCACACCGTGTTCGATGAGGCTTTTCGCGCAATCGACGATGCTTTCCTCGGCCGGACGCGTTTCCCACCCCAGCCGGTTCTTCGCGTGGCTGGCATCGACGTGGCGCGACTTGCCGACCTCGCTCTTGATGGATTTGACGCCCGGATTGAACAACGAGAGCACCGAAACCATCCAGTTCGGCATCACCTTGGTCGGCACCTTGCGGGTGTGCGCGGCCGGCAGGCGTTCGCGCAGGATATCGGCGATCTCGATGATCTTGAGGAAACGCCCTGCGGCAAGGAAACGCTCGCCGCCCAGCCCCGGCTCTTCGAGGCAGCGGACGTGGAGATCGGCGACGTCGCGCGTGTCCACGACGGCAAACCCTAGGTCGGGTGCCATCGGCATGGCTCCTGCCAGCACTTGCCTCACCGCTTCGACCGAGGGCGAGAAATCCGCATCGTCCACGGGTCCCAGCACCATCGACGGATTGACCGACACGAACTCCATGTCCCCGCCCTGCTCCGCCACCCAGTCACGCGCCGCGCGTTCCGAAATCGTCTTCGATTTCACGTAGGGATAGACATCGGGATGGGTCACATCGGTCCAGTCGCTTTCGTCGACCGTGTATTCCTTCTCATTCCGGCCATATGCGACGGCGGCCATCGAACTGGTCTGGACGAAACGTATGACGCCCGCTTCCTTTGCGAAACGCAGGGCACGCAGCGTGCCTTCGCGGGCAGGCACGATCATCTCGTTCTCGTCCTTCGGCGTGGCGGCAGCGATCGGGGAGGCGACGTGGGCGACATGCGTGCAGCCGGCATTGGCCTCTGCCCAGCCGTCGTCGCTCATCAGCTCCGCCTCGAAAATCTTGAGCCGGTCCTCGCCCGGATTGCCCATCAGGGCACGCAACCGCGCTTCGCTCTTCGCCTTGCTGCGCACGGTGGCGTGAACCGTCCACCCCTTCGCCAGAAGCTGGCGGATGAGTTCGCCCGCGATATAGCCCGTGCCGCCGGTTACGAGTACTGTGCCTGGCATCACTATCCTCCCTTGCAGGCAGGCTAGGCCGCACGGTTGCAGGGGGCAACGGAGTTTCGATGCGCAAGGTCGATTATCTGGTCATCGGCGCGGGGATCGCGGGCATGTCCGCTGCCGCGCGCCTCGCCCGGCATGGGTCCGTCGTCGTGTGCGAGGCCGAGGATGCACCCGGCGTACACGCTTCGGGCCGAAGCGCGGCCTTTGCCCATTTCGACATGGACGCGCCGCTGGTCAGGGCCCTTACAGCGGCCAGTATCCCGCTTCTGGAGGAGCCGGCAGCCAAGCGGCACCCTGCGCTGTTCATTGCGCTCGAAGGGCAGGAAGGCGCGTTCGATCGCGTCGAAGCAGGCTACCGCAAATGGCAACCCGGCGTCAGGCGCCTGTCAGCCGATGAGGCGCGCGATCTGGTGCCTGTGCTTCGCGCCGGAGAAGGCGGGATCATCGGCGCCCTGCTCGACGATAAGGGACGCAAGCTCGATGCGCACGCGATGCTGGAGGGGCATCGGCATTCGCTGATCGCAGCCGGTAGCGAAGTCGCTACACGGGCGAGTGTCTCGGCGCTGCGCCATGACGGCTCCCACTGGATCGCCGATACCGCCGGACAGAGCTATGCCGCCAAGGTCATCGTCAATGCGGCGGGGGCCTGGGTTGACGAGATTGCCGGGCTGGCTGGCGTCGCGCCCATCGGCATAAGGCCGCTACGCCGCACTGTGATCACATTCGATGTACCGGCCGATCTTGACGTATCGCCCTGGCCCTTCACCAAGACTGTCGGTCCGGGCTTCTATATCGAGCCGGAGGGGCGCGGCCGCCTGCTCGCCTGCCCGATGGACGAACACTACAGCGAGCCCTGCGATGCGCAGCCGGAAGAAGAGGACGTCGCCCTCGCCGCTTGGCGGGTCGAAGAGGCCACGACGCTCACAATTACGCGCCTTGCCAGCAAATGGGCGGGCTTGCGCAGCTTCGCGCCCGACCGCTTGCCGGTGTGCGGTTTCGATCCGGCAGCAACCGGCTTCTTCTGGCTGGCGGGACAGGGCGGTTTCGGATTGCAGACCTCACCGGCCATGGCGCTGGCGGCGGAAGCGCTGGCGATTTCGGCACAATGGCCGGAAGAATTGTCCGGCGTCGGCGTTACGCGGGAGATGCTGGCGAGAGAGCGGCTGATACCGACGCGCGGGTGAGCGCTTTGCCGCGGCTATTCGCTGTCTTTCGCCCGCAGGTCGCGGCTCCCGAGGAACAGGATGAAGACCCACCACGCAACCACAAGCACGAGTACGACCAGTACGATCGGCCAGAAGTTGTCCTTCGCGTTATCGAAGACGCCGGCCTCACCCATGGCGAGGAAACCGTAGAAGATTGCCGGTCCGCCAAGAATGGCCGCGACCAGCATGACAGCGAGCACTAGCAGGCCGCGATCCCGCTTCTTTTCGCCCCTGTCCATCTTTGAATTCTCCGTGCAACCTCTTGACCTGGTTACTTATTACAGAATTACGGGGGGTGCGCAATTCGAAGCGGCGAATACCATTCTCAGCGCATCAGCACGAGCTCTTCCGCCATGGTCGGGTGGATGGCGGTGGTCGCATCGAAGTCGGCCTTCGTCAGCCCGGCCCTCACGGCAATCGCCGCAGCCTGCATCATTTCGGGTGCTTCGGGCGCGATCATGTGGATGCCGACGATGCGGCCGCTGTCGCCGTCGCAGATCATCTTCATGAGGCTGCGTTCGTTGCGGCCCGCGAGCACGTTCTTCATCGGGCGGAAGTCGGAGAGGTACACCTTGACCGAGCCGAGCGCGTTCTTCGCTTCACCCTCGGTCATGCCGACTGCAGCGATAGGCGGATGGCTGAAGACCGCGCTTGGAATGCAGGAATGGTCGACGGCGACCGGGTCGCCCTTGCCGAATACCGTCTGCGCGAATGCCTGACCTTCGCGAATGGCGACGGGGGTGAGCTGCACGCGGTCGGTCACGTCGCCGACAGCATAGATGTGATCGATATTCGTCTTGCTGAAGCGGTCGACCTTGATCTCGCCATTCTCGCCCATCTCGACCCCCGCCTTGTCGAGGCCGAGGCCCTCGGTGTTCGGCACGCGCCCGACAGCAAAGAGGACGAGGTCGGCCTTCTCCTCGTCGCTGTCGCTCAACTTCACGAAGTAGCCGCCGTCTTCGCAAGGCTTGATGTATTCGAACGTCGTGTTGAAGCGGAACTTGATGCCCTTCATCGTCGAGATCTGCAGCAAGCGGTCGCGCACCGCCTCGTCATAGCTGCGCAGCAGGCGGTCGCCGCGATTGACCACGTGAACGTCGCAGCCGAACTCGTTGAAGATGCCGGCGAATTCATTGGCGATGTAGCCTCCACCCGCGATGATGATCTTCTTCGGCAGTTCGTCGAGATGGAAGGCCTCGTTCGAGCTGATCGCGTGTTCGGCGCCCTCGCATTCGGGCACGCGCGGACGCGCACCGGTGGCGATAAGGATGTATTTCGCCGTGACTTTCCGCCCGCTCGCAAGCGTGATCTCGTGCGCGCCGGTGATCTCGGCCCGCTCCTTGAAGATCGTCACATCGTGGTTCTGAAGCGTGTCGGTATAGGCACCTTCCAGACGGTCCACATCGGCCAGCACGTTGTCGCGCAGCACCTTCCAGTCGAACTTCTTCTCGCCGATTTCCCAGCCGAAGCGGGCGCAATCCTCGAGGTCTTCGGCAAAGTGTGCGCCGTAGACGAGCATCTTCTTGGGCACGCAGCCGCGAATGACGCAGGTTCCGCCGACCCGGTGCTCTTCCGCTATGGCGACGCGAGCGCCGAGCGCGGACGAAACGCGGCTCGCCCTGACGCCGCCCGACCCCGCGCCGATGGTGAAGAGATCGTAGTCGTAGTCGGTATCGGCCATGCGGCGCTCCTGTCAGCGTGAGCGGGGGATATCGCCATGCGATCCGCTTTTGCCAAGGTTGGAGTTACACCGGCCGGGATTTCCTCGCCTTCAGGTCCTAGTCGTCGAAGTCGAGATCGGCTGCGTAAGCAGGCGTCTTGCGCGCCGCCGCAATGATTGCGCACTGGATGGTGGCACCGAGCATGAACATCCCGAACGCACCCCATTCGACCTTGCTGACAGGTCGCCACAGCGTGTCACCAGCCGAAAGAAAGAGGCTATAGCCGGCCAGGGTTAAAACCGGCACGATTCCGCCCGTGGCAATGGCGTAGTACCGCATTTGCCGGTCATGCTCGTCAAGCTGGCTGTCATTACCACTTCGCAGGGCAGACCGGGATGAAAGAACCAAGGTCATCAGCACTATGAATGTAGACATTACCGTCTGGTCGACCCATCCTGCAGCCGCTGCGTAAAGCGCGAGTGACGATAGCGCTAAAAGGAGCACCGCAAGTGCAATCTGGGTCGCAGGTGCCAGCATGCGCAACTGCTTGCGCCGGACTTCCTTCGGTTCGTAACTCATGCGATCCACCTCGTATTCAGTCGTTTTCGTCGAGATCGGCGGCGTAGGACGGCGTCAGCCATCCAGTCACGATGATGCCGATCTGGGTCATCAGGCCGAGCAGGAAGAAGGACAGTGCGACCCATTCGAAGGATTGGCGCGGATACCAGAGCCCGTCGTCGGCAAAGTTGCCGAGCAACAGCGACCACACCGCGACACCGACCAGCGGGACCATCGCGCCGAGGGCGTTGGACTTCCAGTAGATCGCCCGTTCCCGCTCATCGAGCGGGCCGGTGCCGCGCGCCTTGTAGTCGTTGAACAGCTTGATCGCGAGCGATCCCATGGCCGCCGAAAAGACGATGCCCTGCCCGACCTTCGCGCCCTGCACCGCCAGGTACATGCCCATGACGGTAAGCGACATGAATATCAGCGTGGCCACGATCGTCGTTTTCGGGCCGATCTTGCCCGTATGGACCTGCCGGCCGGTCACGCGCATCGCTGCGCGGTCGAGCCCTTCAGCAATCCTGCTGCCCTCGTAAGCCATTATTCGCGTCCCTTCGCCAATTGCTGCGACAGTGAGGGGAAAGGTTCGAACGAAAAGACCATCTCTACCGGAACGCCGAATTGTTCGGCGATCGAGAGCGCCAGTTCGAGGCTGGGCTTGTAATCGCCGCGCTCCAGGAAACCGATAGTCTGCGGGTTCACACCCACGGCATCGGCAAGGTCACGGCGGCTCAGCCCCGCATCGGCGCGGAACATGGCGATTCGATTGTGTATCACCCTCGACATGCGAGCCTGATACGCAAATCGTTATGTTAACGCAACACTCAATTGCGATTTTATCGCTCTTAGTTGCGGGGAGGCTCTTCCACCGCCAGTCGCCCGGCGACCTGCGCGGTCTGCAGAACAAAGAGACCGACGAGGATGCACCCCACCACCCCGACGAAGAGATCGAAGCCGTTGAGATGCCAGACAACCGGCGCCTCCGGCCCGGCGTAATACATGACGAGTGTCAGCGCGATCAGGACCAACCTCAGCTCGGTCGGGCCAGCATTCATGTAGGACAAGCGCAATTCGCCGAGCACGCGCACCGACAGGAAAGCGTGGATCGACATGAGCAGGTATCCTGCCAATGCGACCAGTGCGACTTCCAGCTGCACGTACGGACTAAGGCCGATCCCTACGACCAGCAGCGTGGTGGCGAGGCCATCGCAGCTGTGGTCGAGGAAATAGCCGTAGCGCGGCCGCTCGATCTTGCGGAAGCGGGCCACGCTCCCGTCGAGTGAATCCCCGAACCAGTGGACCACGTAGCCTGCGACGCACAGCCACAGCCAGTCGCGATCGGCATTGCTGCCGAGATATCCGGCGAACACCATGAGGGCGCCGAACATGCCGAAGGCGGTCAGCATATCGGGCGACACGCGCCGCGGGAGCCTCGCGCACAGCCAGTTGAGTGCGCGCCGTTCCACACGGGCGACGAGGTTTTCCTGGATTCGGTCGATCGGAGTGATCTTGGGTTTGAAGGCGGGTTCCATTGCGATCCTGCTTGCCCCCAAGAGGAATGAAGGCGCGCTAATGCGCCCGAACGGCTGAACTGTCCAGTAACTGGCGCGTTCCGCGCGCCGGTATCGGATCAGCGATTACCGCCACCCCCGCCCGGACGGCGATTGCGGCTGCGGTTGCGCGGGGGGCGCTTGCCCTGCGGCCGTCCGCCACCTGCTGCCGCGCCTTCGCGCTTGGGCGCGCCGGCACGGTTCGGGTGCTTGTTCTTCAGCTTCGGCTTGCGGTTCGCGGCATCGCCGGTCGGGCGCACCTTGGGCCGGGCCAGCTTCGGCTTCTGCTCGCGCTTGGTCGGGCCGACACCCTCCACCACCGCGCGGAAATTGTCCGGCAGCGGCAGGCGCTCGAACTCCGCATCGGTCTTCTTGCGGATGTCCTTGAGGTAATCGCGCTCGTCCTCGGCGCAGAAGGCGATCGCCACGCCGTCACGGCCAGCACGCGCGGTGCGGCCGATGCGGTGGACATACTGTTCCGGTACGTTGGGCAGTTCGTAATTGATAACGTGGCTGACGCCCGGAATGTCGATCCCGCGCGCGGCAACGTCGGTCGCGACCAGGATCGGGGTCTTGGCACGCTTGAACTCGTCGA
This sequence comes from Qipengyuania gaetbuli, assembly GCF_009827315.1. Taxonomy (NCBI): domain Bacteria; kingdom Pseudomonadati; phylum Pseudomonadota; class Alphaproteobacteria; order Sphingomonadales; family Erythrobacteraceae; genus Qipengyuania; species Qipengyuania gaetbuli. Next base: position 387,501 of record NZ_WTYF01000003.1, on the reverse strand, counting down.
GCGCGCGTTCGCGCTGCGGCTGGCTCTTGTTGCCGTGGATGGCATTGGCGGGAATGCCGGACTGGCCTAGCTTCTTCACCACGCGGTCGCAACCGTGCTTGGTACGCGCAAAGATCAGCACGCGCTCGAACTTGCCCGGCACCGGATGGCGTTCGGACAGGATCATCTCGAGCAGGGTCTGCTTCTCGTCCTGCTGGACCATGAAGAGATACTGGTCGATGCGCTCTGCCGTCGTGCTTTCGGGCGTCACGCTGACCTTGACCGGGTTGCGGCAGTACTTGCCCACCAGTTCCTGGATCTGCTTGGGCATGGTCGCGCTGAAGAACAGCGTCTGGCGGTCTTCGGGGACCAACTGGCTGATCCGGCGCAGCGCGTGGATGAAGCCGAGGTCGAGCATCTGGTCCGCTTCGTCGAGGACGAGGATTTCCACGCCGTCGAGCTTGAACGCCTTCTGGTCGATCAGGTCGAGCAGGCGGCCCGGGGTCGCGACGAGGATGTCGGTACCGCGGTGCAGCTTGTTGCGGTCCTTGTTGACCGAGGTACCGCCGACGATGGAATGGACCTTGAGACCGGCGAGCGCGCCGTAGTCCTTGGCGCTGTCGGCGATCTGGCCTGCCAGCTCGCGCGTCGGGGCAAGCACCAGCATGCGGCACGACTTGAACGGCGTCTGCCGGTCGGCCTCGCGAAGGTTGTCGATGCTCGGCAGCATGAAGGCCGCGGTCTTGCCGGTGCCGGTCTGCGCGATGCCGAGCAGGTCGCGGCCTTCCAGAACGCGCGGGATGGCCTGCGCCTGGATAGGCGTCGGTTCAGTATAGCCCTTCATGTCGAGGGCCTGGAGGACGGGCTGCGAAAGCCCGAGGTCGGTGAACTGTGTCATGTGTACTCGCAATATGCTTGCGGCGCGCAGACGGATGCCACTTGGAATCCGGGCGCGGCGCGGGTGTCAAACGACCCGCGTGAAAAGGGAAGTCCTTGGAAAATCAACGAGGCGCGGCCGGGGCAATGGATGTCTCTCACATCGCCGCTTCACGCTGGCTAGCGCGCTTCGATGGCGGCCATGTGGGGGCAGGAGGCACGAAAGTCAAAGTATTCCTGTCGCGCATAGCTTCGCGGGGTTCGAAGGCATCGCTTGCCCAGCCTTCGCAGATGGGGAATATTTCGCCGCTTCGGGGATAGAATTGGGCGAGCGGCACGGATGGCAAAGCGGATCGGATTGACAGTATTGGCGGTCGTGCTGGCAGCCCTTCTGCTCGGATGGATGTTTCAGCGGCAGGTGGGCGAGGCCCTGTTCGAACGGGCGGTTGCACAAAACCTGACGCGCGACACCGCGAGAGACCTGCCCGACGGCCTCCATGTCGGCTTGTGCGGGACCGGTTCGCCGCTCCCGAACCTCGAGCGTGCCGGCCCCTGCAACATCGTCGTGGCAGGCGACCGGCTGTTCGTGGTCGATATCGGCGAAGGCGGGGGAGAGACCCTGGGGCTGATGGGCTTCAATGCCGGTGACGTCCGCGCACTTTTCCTGACCCATTTCCACTCCGATCACATCGACGGTCTCGGTCCGCTGCAATTGTTTCACTGGACCCGGGGCGCCGCCCGGACACCGCTGCCTGTCTACGGTCCCGCAGGTGTCGAGGGCCTGGTGGAGGGGTTCACCGCTGCCTACGCGGCCGACAAGACCTATCGCATCGCGCATCACGGCGAGGTGGTAGCGCCGCCCACGGGTAGCGGCGGGACCGCCATGCCTTTCGAACTGCCGGCCTCCAGCGCGGTCGTGTATGACGAAGGCGGGCTGGTCGTCACCGCATTCCGCGTCGACCATTCCCCGGTCGAGCCTGCAGTCGGCTATCGCTTCGATTACAAGGGACGCTCGGCCTGTATCAGCGGCGACACTGTCAGGTCATCCAATCTCGAAGCGGTCTGCAAAGGGGTCGACCTGCTCGTGCATGAGGCGCTCCAGGCCACGCTCGTCGGCAAGATGGGCGATGCCATGGGCGAGCAAGGCAATGCCAATGCGGCACAGATCTTCGCCGATATCATGGATTATCACACGACCCCCAAGCAGGCGGCACAGAGCGCGGCAGCGAGCAGGGCAAAGATGCTGGTTCTCACCCACTTGGTCCCGCCCCTGCCCAGCACGATCCTCTATCCGGCCTTTCTCGAAGATGCGGACCAGCATTACGATGGCCCCATAATCGTGGGCGAGGACGGCATGCTGTTCTCGCTGCCTGCGGGAAGCAGCGAAATCGAACGCAGTCGCCAGCTTTGATGCGCCAAAAGAGGCCGCCCCATACGGGACGGCCTCTCTTCGGGACGGGTTGGCGGGCGCGCGGTCAGGCGGCCTTCTTGCCCGCAAGTGCGTGCACGTCGGCTGCTCCGAGCAGCTGGCCGCCGATGCCCCAGTCGCCCTGCTCGACTTCCATGATGCGGACCCAGGTCACGGGGCGCATGGCTTCGCCTTCGACTTCGACCATGGCTTCGGTCACCTTGCCGATGAGGTCCTTCTTCTGGTCGTCGGTGAAAACGTTCTTGATCACGTCGATGGTAACGAGCGGCATTGGTATTCTCCTTGGAAAGTATCGTTTCTTAAGTGTCGATCGGTCTGTTCCGATGACCTGTTGATACGTCCTGCCGCACCTCCATGCTTGACCTCGGCATGAAGATGTCTGACCTTTTCATGGAGATTTGCCGCAATCGGGGATGTTCGGATGGACGGACCAATACCCCGGGTCGTCAGCTTCGGAAGTTTCGAGCTCGATTCGCACGGATTCGAGCTGCGCCGCGATGGCGAACGCGTCCATGTCGAACCCCAGGTGCTCTCTCTCCTGCTACTCCTCGCGCAGAACAGCGACCGCATGGTGTCGAAGGACGAGATCATCGATGCCGTCTGGGATGGCCGTATCGTATCGGAATCGGCGGTAGCCGCACGAGTGAAGGCTGCGCGCAAGGCAGTGGGCGACAATGGCAAGGCGCAAAGCGTCATCCGCACGATTCACGGGCGCGGCTTCCGCTTCGTGGCCAGCGTTGAACAATCCCATGCCTCGACCTTGCCTGCAGCAGCGATTGCCCCGGAACCCGTGCAAACGACGGACGCCGTCCGCGATTTCCGCCCGTCCATCGCGGTGCTGCCGTTCGAGCTGACGGGGGAGCGCGGGTCGCACGATATCGTCGCCGACGCCCTGCCCGCGGATATCATCATGGACCTGGCACGGATCAACTGGCTGTTCGTGATCGCTCGCGGATCCAGTTTCCGGTTCCGCGGTGCCGACAGCGACCCGATCGCCGTGGGGAGAGCGCTCAAGGTCAATTATTGCTTGACCGGCGCCATCGAGAGGGCGGGCAGGACCGTCACCGTGCAGGTCGCGCTCGTCGACACCCGCGATGGCCGCAGCATCTGGTCCGAACGGTACTCCGGCCCGGTCGAGGACCTTCAGGGCCTACGCCCCGAGATAGAGCGCGGCGTGATCGAAAGCGTGCTCGTCCGGATCCCGCAGAACGAGGTGCGTCATGCCCGCGGGCTGCCCACCGCAGATCTCGACGCATGGGCGAGCTTCCACCTCGGCGTCGACCACATGTACCGGTTCAATCCGCAGGACAATGCTTCTGCAAGCCACCTGTTCAAAGTGGCACTCGAACGCGATCCCTACTTCTCGCGGGCAATGGCAGGCCTGTCGTTCACCCATTTCCAGAGCGCGTTCATGGCGTATGAAGACGACACCGAACGGCATGTCGAACAAGCCAGGCTGCTCGCCCAAAAAGCGGTGGAGACCGACCGGCTCGATCCGTTCGGCCATTTCAGCCTGGGGCGCTGTTCATGGCTCGAGGGGCGACTGGACGACAGCATCGCATGGTTCGACAGCGCGACCAGCCTCAGCCCGAGCTTCGCGCAAGGCATCTACAACCGCGGACTCGTGGCGACGATTGCTGGCAAGGCCGAGCAGGCCGACCGCGACCTTGCGCTTGCCCTGGAACTCAGCCCGCTCGACCCGATGGCCTATGCGATGATCTCCAGCCGTGCGCTCACGCATCTCCAGTTCGGCGATATCGGGAAGGCAGCCGAATTCGGCGAGCGGGCCGCCCTTACCCCCGGCGCCCACAAGCATATCAAGCTGATCGCCGCAGTAACGGCGCACCTTGCGGGGGACAAGGACAAGGCCGCCGAATGGCTGGCCCACACTCTCCGCGATGATCCGGACCTGAGTACCGAAAGCTTTTTCCGCGCCTTCCCCTTCCCGGAAGACGCACCGCGCGAAACGCTGGAGCGTGCGATGCGCGCCCTTGGCATTTAGGGGACTGCCGAAAACATGAAGAACGAACTGCTGCGCCGCCTTGCCGGACCGGGCCTGATCTTTACCGGTGCGGCGATCGGGACATCGCACCTCGTCCAATCAACCCGCGCAGGAGCCATGTTCGGCCTTGCGCTGGTCGTCGTCATCGTATTCGCCAATGTGCTCAAGTACCCGGCCTACCGCTTTGGCGTCGATTTCGCCCATGCGCGCGGTCGTTCGCTGCTTACCGGATACCGTGAGCTTGGAAACTGGGCGCTGATCCTGTTCCTGCTGCTGGTCACGCCGCTGGTGCCGATCATCTGGGCGGCGCTGGGGGCGGCGACGGCGGGCATCCTGACAGTGATCGTAGGTCCGGTCGCACCGATTCCGGTCCTTGCAGCCGCCGTTATTCTCGCAGCCACGGCTCTGCTGCTTATCGGCGGCTACAGCCTGCTGGACCGGGTGAACGCTTGGCTGCTCGCCTTCCTGACTATCGCAACACTCATTACCACCGCGACGGTCCTGCCGCAGGTGCAGTGGGCCACGCTGGTCGACTTCAGCTGGACCCGCGAGGCAGCGGCGCTGCTGTTCATCGTCGCGCTGGCGGGCTTCATGCCCAATCCGATGGACGTTTCTGTCGCGCTGTCGCTGTGGAAGGTCGAGGGCGACCGGCAATTGCCGCAAGGCGCGCACCCGCCCCTCTCGGCAGCGCGCAGCGGCTTCCTGTGGCCCTATGTGCTGACGGCGTTCATGGCGGTGTGTTTCTGCATCATGGGCGCGGGCGTCATGCACCCCGACGGTATCGCTCCCCTGCCCGACGCGCCCGGTTTCGCCGACCAGCTCGTCGGCCTCTATCGCGCCGCGCTGGGGGAATGGGCCGCATTGCTCGCCGCCTTGGCGGCACTGTCGGTCATGCTGACCACGGTGATCGCAGGGGTGGACGCCTATTCACGCATCGCGGCCGCCTCGCTGGCGATCTTCCAGCAGCGCGAAGACGTGTCCTACACCCGCCGCGAATATGCCGGTTTCTGCCTGCTGTTCGTAGTCATCGCGCTGGTGACGATCTTCACTCTGCTGCGGGACCTGACCGGCTTCCTCGACTTCGTGACCTCTGCCAGCTTCGTCATCGCCCCGGTCGTGGCGCTGCTCAACCACCTCGTGGTGACACGCTGCGAAATGCCGGCTGAAGCGCGCCCCGATGCGGTGATCAAGGCGTGGAACTGGATCGCGATCGCCGTGATGGGCGCCCTGGCGGCGATGTATTTTGCCCTGACCTAGTCGTTCAGCCCCGCAGCCGCGAGCAGGGCTTCGGTGCTGGCATCGAAGCTCTCGCCGCCCTGCTCGATCGCCTTGGCCATCTGCTTGCCCAGCTCCACCCCGAACTGGTCGAAGGGGTTGATGCCCATGAGGACGGCATTGGCGAAAGTGCGATGCTCGTGGAAGGCGATCAGCGCGCCCAGCGTGGCCGCGTCGAGATCGTCGCACAGAATCGTGGCGCTAGGGCGATCGCCCGGGTAATTGCGTGCCGGGTCCTCGCCCTTCTTGCCGGTCATCAACGCTGCGCCTTGGCCAAAGCAGTTCATCAGCAGGATGCGGTGGTGCGCCGGGTCGAGATCGTCACCCGGACCGATGCTGGCGATGAAGTCCACGGGGATGAGGTGCGTGCCCTGGTGCAGCAGCTGGAACACGGCGTGCTGCGCATCGGTGCCTACCCCGCCCCAGGTAATCGGCGCGGTCGGGCCATCGACCGGCTTCATGTCGGCGGTCACGCGTTTGCCGTTCGATTCCATCTCCAGCTGCTGGAGGTAATCGGGGAACAGGCCCAGCCGCTCGTCATAGGCGAAGACCGCACGGGTCTGGCAGCCGCGCACGCGCGCATAATAGAGGTCGGCAAAGGCAGCGCGCAGGACGAGATTGTCGCGCCCGTCGGTATCGCGGAAATGCCGGTCGACCGCCGCAGCGCCTGCCAGCATCTGGCGGAAATCGTCCATGCCCACTGCCATCGCGATGGGGAAACCGATGCTCGACCAGATGGAATAGCGCCCGCCGACGCTTTCCTGGAACGGGAGGATGCGCGTTTCATCGACACCCCATTCGACGGCAGCCTCGGGGTTAGCGGTCAGCGCGATGACGCGCCCGCCCGGATCGGAGACGCCATTGTCGCGCAGCCATTTGAGCGCGCTTTCAGCGTTGGTCATCGTCTCGATGGTGGTGAAGGTCTTGCTGGCAACGGCAACCAGCGTTTTGGCCGGATCGCATTTGGCAAAGGCGGCCTCCAGCGCCACGCCGTCGATATTGGAGACAACATGGACGTCGCACAGCGACAGGTCGCGACTGAGGGCATCGACGCCCAGCGCAGGGCCCAGCGCGCTGCCGCCGATACCGATGTGGATCAGGTGATCGATTTCGCCGAATGCGCCCTGGTGGATGGCCTCTACCAGCATGCCCATGCGGTCGATCAGTGCGGCGGCTTCTTCGACCTTTGCCTCGTCGCCGACACCGCGCAGGGTGGCATGGTCGGCAGCGCGCCCTTCGGTGGGATTGACCACTTCACCCGCGAACAACTTTGCGCGCATCCCGGCAAAGTCCATCGCCTTTGCCAGCTGCTCGAAGATCTCGAGGACCGCCCGGTCGAGGTGCGTTTTCGACCAGTCGAACAGGATGCCGCCCGGCGCCATGGGATCGTCCGTGCCGTCCTCTGCCAGCTCCAGCCTGCCCGAGAGCATGGCGACGCGTTCTTCGCCGCCGGGTTCGTCCGCACCCTCGCCCCCGTCGCGGACCGTGCTGAAGAGTTCGAGCAGGGTCGGCTGCGGCAGTTCGTCGAGATCGCTCCACAGGTCGGCGGCGGTCTTGGTCATGGCTGGGCGAAAGTCCTTTCGTGGTCAGGCGTCAGCGACTAGGGAATGCGGCGATGAATGAGAACCCCGCAATCCGCGAAAACGCTACGGATACGAATACGGCCAAGCCGGAAGAAGAAGAGGAAAGCTGGGGCAGCTTCCTGGTATTCTGCCTCAAGCTGGTGCTGGTAGTGCTGATTTTCCGCACCTTCGTCGCCAGCTTTTTCACCATCCCTTCCGAGAGCATGATGCCGGGCCTGCGCACGGGCGATTACCTGATCGCGGCGAAGTGGCCTTACGGCTACAACGAGAATTCGCTGCCCCTTGGCCTGCCCGGGCCGAGCGAGCGGATCCTCGCCAGCCTGCCCGAACGGGGCGACGTGGTGATCTTCAAGCACCCGGTCGACCGCACCGATTACGTCAAGCGCGCGATCGGGCTGCCGGGCGACACGATCGCGGTGCAGGACGGACAGCTCATCCTCAATGGCGAGCCCGTGAAGCGCGAGGAAGCACGATATGCCGACATCCCGATGAGCGCGAACACCGCCTGCCGGTCGGACGGCGGGACGGTGATCGACAACCTCTGCCGCTATCGCCAGTTCCGCGAGACGCTGCCTTCGGGCAAGAGCTACATGACGCTCGATTTCGGGAATGTCGGCGCCCGGCCGCTACGCGATGCTGACGGCAATCTCATGGTCGGTGCCGACGGCCAGCCCATCCTGATCGATCCCGACAACACCGCACCCTTCGTGGTGCCGGCCGGCAAGGTCTTTGTGATGGGCGACAACCGCGACAATTCGCTCGACAGCCGCTTTCCTGCGATTAGCGGACAGGGTGTGGGCGTAATCGACCAGGAACTGCTGGTCGGACGGGCCGGCGTGGTGCTCTGGTCGACCGACGGAAGCGCAGAATGGCTGCTGCCCTGGACATGGTTCACTGCCGCACGATGGGACCGTATCGGAGAGGGCATTTGACCGGCCTGTCTCCCGAAACGCTCGCCTGGCTCGAGACGACCGGATTTACGGTGAAGGACGAGGCCTTATGGCGCGCGGCCCTGACCCACGGGAGCATGGGCGAAAAGAAGGACTACGAACGGCTCGAATTCCTCGGTGACCGCGTGCTCGGCCTGTCGATCGCCCAGTGGCTGTTCGACCGCAGCGAGGCGCCGGAAGGTAAGCTTGCCCAGCGCCTCAATGCCATCGTCAGCCGCGAGATGTGCGCCGGCGTGGCGCGCGGCATCGGACTTGCCGAGCATATCAGGATCAGCAAGCAGGCACGCGCCGACGGCGGGCGTGACAGCGACAACATCCTTGGCGACGTGATGGAATCGCTGCTGGGCGCGCAGTTCGTGGAAAACGGCTTCGAAGAGGCGCGCAAGCTCGTCCACCTGCTCTGGCGACCTGCACTGGAAAGCGGCGCAGGCGAACGCAAACACCCCAAGAGCGCGCTGCAGGAATGGGCTGCCGGCAATCGCCGCGCGCCGCCGGAATACGAGGTCATCGACCGTTCGGGTCCGGATCACGCGGCCCAGTTCACCGTGCGCGTCAAGGTACACAAGGTCGGCGAGGCGGAAGCCACTGCCGGCAGCAAGGGCGAGGCCGAGAAAGCCGCCGCCGCAGCATTCATGGAGAAATACGCGTGAGCGATACCCCCACCACCCGTTGCGGCGTCGTCGCCGTGCTGGGCGCGCCCAATGCCGGCAAGTCGACGCTGGTGAACCAGCTTGTCGGGCAGAAGGTCGCGATCACCTCCGCCAAGGCGCAGACCACCCGCGCACGCATGATGGGTATCGCGCTGCAGGGCGATACGCAGATGATCCTGGTCGACACGCCCGGCATCTTCGCGCCCAAGCGCCGGCTCGACCGCGCCATGGTCAGCGCGGCCTGGGAAGGCGCCGAGGCGGCCGATGCCGTGCTTCTGCTCGTCGATCCGATCAAGCAGCGGCGACACGAACTCGAACCGCTGATCGAACAGATCGCTGCACGGCCCGAACGCAAGATACTGGTGCTCAACAAGGTCGACCGGGCGAAGAAGGAACCGCTGCTCGCTCTGGCGCAGGAATTGAGCGCAAAGGTCGAGTTTGCGGACGTGTTTTTCGTTTCCGCCCTGACCGGTGATGGCGTGCCCGAAATGAAGGAAGCGCTTGCGGCGCTGATGCCGGAAGGTCCGTGGATGTATCCCGAAGACCAAGTCTCCGATGCATCGGAACGCCTGCTGGCAACCGAGATCACGCGCGAACAGCTGTACAAGCAGCTGCACGAGGAATTGCCCTACGACAGCGCGGTTCGCCCGGAAAAATACATCCAGCGTCCCGATGGCAGCGTCGAAATCCACCAGCAGATCGTGGTGATGCGCGACAACCAGCGCGCGATCGTCCTCGGCAAGGGTGGCAGCCGGATCAAGGCTATCGGCGAGGCAGCCCGCAAGGAATTGTCCGAATTGCTGGGCCAGAAGGTCCACCTCTTCCTCCACGTGAAGGCCGACGAACGCTGGACGGAGGACAAGGAAATGTTCGAGGAAATGGGCCTCGACTGGGTGCGCTGACGCCTTCTCCTTGCATTCACGCGAACGTGGTATCTCCTCTTCGCCCCATGGTGGGCCGATTAGGGGAGGACCGCTCAGATGTTTCAGGACATGTTCGGGGAATTCACGACCGGAAAGGTCGGCCGCGGGAAGTTTTTTCTGCTTACACTTGGCCTCGGCCTGATTCTGATCGTCTTCGCCATGACGATTGGCGGCGGCATCGGCGTGTTCGAGCGGCTTGGCGGTACGGCTGAGACGCCCGGTGTCCAGCCACTTGCCCTCGGTACCCTGCTGGCCTTCTTTGCCGCCGGTATCGTCGTGGCGATCGGTCAGCTCAACCTGATCGGCAAGAGAGCGCGCGACATCGGCTGACCGGCGCTGCTGCTGGTCATCGTGTACCTGTTCCTCGTCCCGCTGAACTGGATCATTCTGGCAGTCATGTCCGGCAAGCAGGATGCCGGCGCCTAAGCCACGCTGCTTGCGCTGAGGCTCAGGCACTGACATTCCTGTCCGTGGCACTTTTGCCGCTGGTCGAGGGGATGGGACAGGCTTGAGCTGGGGGAATGAAGCCCTTGCACTGGGCGCGGCGCTGGCCGTCGGCCTGCTCGTCGGAATCGAGCGCGGCTGGAAGCTGCGCGAGGCCGAAGATGGTCAGCGCGTTGCCGGGATCCGCACTTTCACCCTGCTTGCCCTGGCCGCAGGTCTCGCCGGCCTGGTCGCGGCATCCGGGCAGCCCGTCGGCGGAGGTGTCGTTCTGGCGGGCGCGGCAGCCATCGTCGCCATCGGTTACTCCCGCTCCAGCCTTGCGGACGGAAAGCCAGACGCGACCTCGGCAGTGGCTGCGATGGTCACGCTCGGTCTCGGCTTTCTCGCCGGAACCGGCGAGCCGGCGCTGGCTGTGGCAGGAGGCGCGGTCTTGACGGCAGTGCTCGCGCTGAGAACCGAGGTCCATCGCTGGGTCGGCGCGCTCGATGCAGCCGATATCAAGGCTTTCGCCCGCTATGCGGTCATCGCGCTCGCCGTCTTCCCCTTCCTGCCCGAGGGCCGCTTCGGTCCCTATGATGCCTGGGAGCCTCAGACCCTTTGGCTGGTGGTCATCATCGTCACCGGTTTTTCCTTTGCAGGCTACGTCGCCAACCGGCTGTTCGGTGCGCGCAAGGGCACCATCGCGACCGCGATCATCGGCGGGGCTTATAGCTCGACCGCCGTGACCCATTCCTTCGCCCAGAAAATCGGCGCAGGTTCTGGTGGTGGGGCAGAGAACGCGGGCATCGCACTGGCGAGCGCGGTCATGTACTTGCGCGTCATTGTGCTTGTGGCGCTGCTGGCAACCAGCCTGCTGCCCCATTTCGTTCTGGTTGTCGCACCCGCTCTGATCGTCGGTTTCGGGGTCGCCTACTTGCTCTACCGCAAGGCACCCAGCAGCACCGGCCCCGCCCCGCCCGGCAACCCGATCGCGCTGCTGCCTGCGCTGACCTTCGTCACCTTTGTCGCCGTAGCGGCCGTGGCAGCGCGCTGGGCGCAAAGCGAGTTCGGCGAACAGGGAATCGCCATCCTGCTGCTGCTCATGGGCAGCATGGATGTCGACGCGGCAATCGTCACTGCCGGAGGGCTGGAGCCGGGCACGATCGCACCGGAGCTGGCAGCGCTGGCCATCGCGGGCACCATCCTTGCCAACATGGCAGTGAAGCTCGGTGTCACGCTCGTCTACGGCAAGCGTGAGGCTCGCCCTGCCGCCATTGCGCTGGGTGCAAGCATGGTAGCCTTGGCGGTCAGCCTGACAGTCGGCTATCTGGGACTTTAGGGTCGGGTTGACCGGGTCATGGGCAAGGAAAGCCGCGAACCGGGGAAAGGCAGGTCCAGGCTGGCCAGTATCGCGATAGTCCTCGTCTCGATAATCACTGCCCTGGCGGTGCTCGGGCTGGTCCTGAAACTCGCCAATCCGCTGCCATCGCGTGACCTGTTTCCTGCCGATGCAGCCGTTACCACCACTGACAGCGTCCTTGCCGAACGCTTGGCCGGACATGCCGCGACGCAGCCCGGTAAGTCGGGTGTCATGCTCCTCGGCACGGGCCTCGACGCCTTTGCCATGCGCGCCGCCATGGTTCGCAAGTCCGAACGCACCATCGATGCCCAGTACTATATCTGGGAAGACGATCTGTCGGGCTCGATGCTGCTGGCGGAGATCGTCCGCGCCGCCGATCGCGGTGTAAGGGTACGCCTGCTGATAGACGACAATCCCACCGCCGGCCTCGACCCGATGTGGGCTGCGGTGGTCACGCATCCGCGGATCGACGTGCGGATTTTCAATCCGATGACCATTCGCAAGCCGCGCGGCATCAACTACCTGTTCGACTTTCCCCGCCTGAACCGCCGGATGCATAACAAGTCGCTGACTGTCGACGACGCGATCACGGTGGTCGGCGGGCGCAATGTCGGCGACGTCTATTTCGGTGCGGCAAGCGAACGGCTGTTCATCGACCTAGACGCCTTCGCCATCGGTTCGGTGGTCCCGCAGGTCGCGGCCGAATTCCAGCGTTACTGGGCCAGCGAAGCCTCCTACCCCGCGGAACTGATCCTTGACGGGGTCGAGGACCGCATGATCGAAAACTGGCGCAATCCCCGGCACGCGGACAGCGACCTGGCAAGCGCCTATGCCGCCGCTGCTACGGATGCCTTCGCCAGCCTGGAGCGCACGATGCGCGATGGCGGCTTTACATGGGCGGAAATCGAGCTGCTGGCCGATGATCCGCGCAAGGCAGCAGGCCCCATTCCCGAAGAGGACCTGCTTGCAGCGCATCTCGCGCCGATTATCGCGGATGCGCAGACACGGTTCGACTTGCTTTCGGGCTACTTCGTGCCTGCCGAGCGCGGCACCGATATGCTGGCGGACCTTGCCCGGAGGGGAGTAGAGACGCGGATCGTCACCAACAGCATCGGCGTAACCGACGTGCCGATCGTGAATGCGGGATATATCCCGAACAGGAAGCCGCTGGTCGATGCCGGGGTCGAACTCTACGAAGCGCGGCCTCATGGCGATGACGCTCGGCTCGAAATGAAGGCGCTGGGCACGTCACGCTTCAGCGGCGGCGGGGAGAGCCTGCACGCCAAGACCTTCGCCATCGACGGCAAGCGCCTGTTCGTCGGCTCCTTCAATTTCGATCCGCGCAGTGCCCTGCTCAATTGCGAGATGGGCTTCGTGATCGACGCTCCGGAACTGGCGTCGGAAATGGTGGCGCGGCTCGACCAGCGCCTTCCCGCCAACGCTTATCGCGTCAGCGCGGACGAGGACGGCGGGCTGACCTGGACCGTATCCGACAGGGATCCGCCAAAGGTCCACACGACCGAACCCGGTACCAGCGCATTCAGCCGCTTCGTCGTCCGGGGGCTGTCGAAGCTCCCGATCGCCTGGCTCCTCTAGGAAGAGCGCGCCAGCAAGTCCGGCGCTAGTCCTTCGCCGAGGCCTTTTTCTTGGGCGCTGCCTTCTTCTTCGGGGCGGCTTTTTTGCGCCCCTTCTTCTTGGCCGGTCCCTTGGCTGCGCGGGCATCGATCAGCGCGATGGCCTGTTCCTCGGTCACGTCCTCGGGCTTCACGTCCTTGGGGATCGTCGCGTTGGTCGTACCGTCGGTGACATAGGGGCCATAGCGGCCCGGCATGACCTTGATCTCGCCGCCGCTGGTCGGGTGCGCGCCCAGCGTCTTGATCGGTTCCGCCTTGCCGCGTGCGCCGCCTTTTCGGTTAGCCGCCTCGGACAGGATCGCCACAGCACGGTTCATGCCGACTTCGAACACTTCGCGGGTCGAGGTCAGCTTTCCGTATTTTCCATCATGACGAAGATATGGCCCGTAACGCCCTATATTCGCTTCGATTTCCTTGCCGGTTTCCGGATGCGCACCGACGATGCGCGGCAGGGCGAGCAGCTTGAGTGCCCACTCCAGATCGAAATCGTCGAGGTCCTTGGGAATGCTCGCCCGCTTGGCGTCCTTGCCCTCGCCAAGCTGGACGTACGGCCCGAAGCGGCCGGTCTTGCGTTCGACCGGAAGGCCGGTTTCCGGATCTTCGCCCAGCACCGCGTCCTGGCCGCCGTCTTCACCCTCGCTACCGGGCTTGGCGAACTGGCGGGTGAACTTGCACTCGGGATAGTTGGCACAGGCGACGAAAGCGCCATAACGACCACCGCGCAGGGCTAGCCTGCCGCCATCGCGCCCCTCGGTTTCACAGAGCGGGCAATGGCGCGGGTCCTTGCCGTCGGCGCGTTCGGGGAAAAGGTAGTCGGCGAGGAAGTCGTCGAGCACCTCGGTCACTTCAGACGGCTTCTTGTCCATGACCTCTTCGGTCTTGGGCTTGAAATCGCGCCAGAAGGCCTCGAGCAGCTGCTTCCAGTCCTCGCGCCCGTCGGACACCGTATCGAGCTCTTCCTCGAGCCCGGCCGTATAATCGAACGCGACATATTGCGGGAAGAAACGTTCCAGAAATGCTGTCAGGAGTCGGCCCGATTCCTCTGCAAAGAAACGGTTTTTCTCCATCCTGACGTAATTGCGGTCGCGGATGGTCTGGATAGTGCTGGCATAGGTCGACGGACGCCCGATACCGAGCTCTTCCAGCTTCTTGACCAGGCTCGCCTCGGAATAGCGGGGCGGCGGCTGGGTGAAATGCTGGTTCGCCTCGACCGCCTTCTTGGCCGGGGCATCGCCCTTGTTCACTACCGGCAGCAGGCCGTCTTCGTCGTCGTCCTTGTCGTCGAAGCCTTCCTGGTAGACTGCGAAATAGCCCGGGAACTTCACCACCTGGCCGGTCGCGCGAAGCTCGTGCTTGCCGGTTCCATCACGCAGGGTGATGGTGGTGCGTTCGAGCTGCGCGGCGGCCATCTGGCTCGCCATCGCGCGCTTGAAGATCAGGTCGTAAAGCTTGCCCTCGTCTCCCGAGCCCGCGCGGTCGCGGTTGAAATCGGTGGGACGGATCGCTTCGTGGGCTTCCTGCGCATTCTTGGCCTTGGTCGAATAGAACCGCGGCTTGTCGGGCAGGTAATAGGCATCGTAGCGATCGGCGATGGCCTTGCGGCAGGCATTGATGGCGCTGCCGTCCATCTGCACGCCGTCGGTACGCATGTAGGTGATGGCACCCGCCTCGTAGAGCGACTGGGCGAGGCGCATCGTGTGGCTGGCCGAAAAGCCCAGCTTGCGGGCGGCTTCCTGCTGCAGCGTCGAGGTGGTGAACGGTGGCGCGGGATTGCGCTTCAGCGGCTTCGTTTCGATATCCTCGACCGTGAAGCGCGCATCCTCGACCGCCTTCTTGGCGGCCTTGGCGCTGCCTTCGTTACCGAGAGTCAGCTTGTCGAGTTTCTGCCCGTCGACCTTGACCAGCCGGGCGTCGAACTGCGTCCCGTCCTGCTCCAGCTTGGCGATGACTGACCAGTATTCGTCGGCCTTGAAGTGCTCGATCTCGATCTCGCGGTCGACGATGATGCGCAGCGCCACCGACTGCACGCGGCCCGCGCTCTTCGCGCCGGGAAGGCGGCGCCAGAGGACCGGCGAAAGTGTGAAACCGTAGAGATAATCCAGCGCGCGGCGGGCGAGATATGCGTCGATCAGCGGCTGGTCGAGCTCGCGCGGGGCCTTCATCGCATCGGTCACCGCCTGCTTGGTGATGGCGTTGAAAGTCACGCGGTCGACTTCCTTGGGCAGCGCCTTGCGCTTGGCCAGCAGTTCGCGAACGTGCCACGAAATCGCCTCCCCCTCGCGATCGGGGTCGGTGGCGAGGATCAGGCGATCCGCCTTCTTGGCGTTGTCGGCGATTTCCTTGAACCGGCTCTGCTTGTCCCGGTAGAGTTCCCAGTCCATCGCGAAATCCTCGTCCGGACGCACGCTGCCATCCTTGGGCGGCAGGTCGCGGACATGGCCGTAGGAGGCGAGGACCTTGAAATCCTTGCCGAGGTATTTCTCGATGGTTTTCGCCTTGGCCGGCGATTCTACGATGACCAGTTGCATGGGGGTAAATTCGGTCCCTTACGTGTACGTATGCGTATACGCGCGAAAATGGGGGCCGGGTTCGGAAGGCGTCAAGCGGGTTTCGAATGGGTGAGAGCGCATGGCAGCTAACGACCCGTTTGCGGACATTCAGGATTTCACTATCCTGAGACCGATGCGACCCGCTTTTTTCCTTGCGATTCTCGCTCTTGGCGCGGCCGGATGCTCTGACCAAAACTTGCTAGGCGAGGAAGTCTGGAGCGATGAGCGGCTCGCTCAGGCCGATGTAGGCTTCGGTTGGAACTTCGAGGTGGAAAGCGAGGAGTCTCCCTCAAGGACCCTCAATGTCTTAATTCACCCCGACAACTCCTACCAGATTGAGATCATCGGATACCGGAACGAAACCCCACCAGAAACTCTCAGTCGCGCTGACGGCAAGCTTCTCCCCATTACCGCCAATCGATTACGTCGAAGTTTAGCGCGTCTTCGTTCCGACAACGCACAAGACCTCTTTACTTCCATGCCCGGATGCCCCGAACGGCTTCATCCTGCTATCGAATACTACGTGGGATTTGAAAGTGGCGAAAAGTCCGCTTTGACCGTGCTCGATCCCCAATGCGAAACGCCCGAGACCGTTGAAGGGCGTCGAATAATTGCAGAGGCAATAGGGGTATTCCCACAAGTGGATCGCACAAAGGTGTTAGCTGGATCGGTTGAACTCTGACGGCAGATTCCCACCCCAGTTCATGAAGGATTTTCCGAGTTATCGATGTGACAGGAGCCGACAGTCAGCTAACGACCCGATTGCGGACGTTCGAGTGGCGAATTAGTGTCAGACAGGAGGCATGAATGTCGCAAGACGACCGTATGAATTCCGCTGCAAACGATTGGGAAGCTGACCCATGGGACGCTTCCGACGAAATAGCGGACGCCCAACTCGCCGGTTTTCTAGAAAGAGCGACAAAGCCCATTCGCTGGGCATCGATAAGACAAGCTGGATCGTCGGTGTTTGGTATCGAAAGAGAAAAGCTGACAGGATACGATGTCGAGTATTATGCCACGGAAAATGGCGAAGACCTGTTGCTGATGCAGCTGGCGTGGCATGGCTTTCCCGACCCGCCAGAGTGGCGGTTGTCGAGCCGACCATCTGGCAGCGAAAATTCCTGGCAATCATGGGGTTATTTCGCCGATTTACCAAAGAATTGGCGGCTGGAACCGAACGGCAGCTAGCCACCCCAATTGCTGACGTCAGGCCAAACTCACCCGGCCTGCCGCATGCCGCTCCAGCCGACCGGCAATCTCCAGTTCCAACAGCGCCAATTGCACTGCCGCCGCACTTTCGCCTGACTGGCGGATGAGTTCATCGATAGCGACCGGCGCGGTCGTCAGCAGCGCGGCGATGTCTGCCGGCTGCGCCTCGGCCATTTCGCCCGGTTCGAAATCGAATTGCGACACCGGCTCGCGGAAGGTCGAGCGCGGGGTGCCGTCGAAGCCCGTGAGCAGTTCCACCACGTCCTCTGGCGACTGCACCAGCACCGCGCCTTCGCGGATCAGGTGATTGCAGCCGTGGCTGCGCGCTTCGAGCGGGGAGCCGGGGATTGCCATGACCTCGCGCCCCGCCTCGCCCGCCAGCCGCGCCGTGATCAGGCTGCCGGACTTGACCGCCGCCTCGACCACTAGCGTGCCGCTGGCCAACCCTGCAATGATGCGGTTGCGGCTGGGGAAGTGGCTGCCGCGCGGTTCGGTGCCGGGGGGCTGTTCCGCGATCAGCAGGCCCTCGCTCGCGATCCGCTCCTGCAAGGCCTCGTGCTGCGGCGGATAGGCGATGTCGATACCGCTGGCGATGACCCCGATGGTGCGCGGGAAGGCTCCCTCGTGCGCCGCGCCGTCTATGCCCCGGGCAAGGCCGGAAACAACGGTGAAGCCTGCCTCGGCAAGGCCCTTCCCGAATTCGCGGGCCAGCTTCACCGCAGCCGCGCTGGCGTTGCGCGCGCCGACCAGGGCAACGCAGGGTGCAGAGGCCAGCGACAGGTCGCCGCGATAGGTCAGGATCGGCGGCGCACCGTCCACCTCGGCCAGCAGCGCAGGAAAATCGGGCTGGTCGTGGAAGAGGTACTTGGCCCCTGCCCGCCTGACGGCATCGACCTCGCGCTCGATCCGGTCTGCGGGCGCGGCGCGGTACTGGCGCCCCCCGCGCTTGCCGAGGTCCGGCAGGGCATCGAGCGCGGCGACGGCCGTGCCGAACCGCGCCAGCAACATGGCATAACTGACCGGACCGATATTGGGCGAGCGCAGCAGCCGGATGCGCGCGAAAGCCTCTTCCTGCGTGAGCGATGCCGCTGGCGGCCGGGCGAGTTCGTTCACCCCTTGGAGCCGACCTTGGGCTCGGTCCCTGCGACGAGGCGCCGGATGTTCTCGCGATGCAGCCAGATGACCAGCACGGCGATCACCGCCAGCACCTTGGCGAAGGTGGGAACGCCGAGCGCAAAGGCGGCGACGGCAGCGGCGACCACCGCGCTCATCCCGGCAAGCGAGCTGATGCGAGTGATCGCAAGCATGCCGATCCAGACCACGGCGTAGGCCAGCCCGATCGGCCAGGCGAGCGCGAAGCTGACGCCCGCGTTGGTCGCCACGCCCTTGCCGCCCTTGAAGCCCAGCCAGACGGGAAAGGCATGGCCGATCACCGCGAACAGCGCGGTCCAGCCCATGTCCTGCCAGAACCACATTCCCGCCAGCCAGACGGGGACGAAACCCTTGGCGAGGTCGAGCAGCAGCGTTGCCGCAGCCAGCCCCTTGCTGCCGGTGCGCAGGACGTTCGTGGCGCCGATATTGCCGCTGCCGATGGTCCGGATATCGCCCTTGCCCGCCAGCTTGGCCAGGATCAGGCCGAAGGGGATGGAACCGAAGCCGTAGCCCAACAGGGCGGCCCAGAGGACATTGATGGTGAGTTCGGTCGGCACTGCTTTTCCCCGCGACTGTCGGGACTTGGCTTGCAGCCTGCGCCCCTCTACCTCTACCGCCCTAATGTGAAACGCGCCCCTTCGACAAGCGCCGGGGCCAGGGGACTATCGATTTTGGACGCTTCTTCCCCGATCCTGCTGTTCGATTCCGGCGTAGGCGGGCTCACCGTCCTTGCCGAAATGCGCAAGCTGCTGCCCGATGCGCCGGTCATCTACGCCGCCGACATGGCCGGCCTGCCCTATGGCGCGAAAAGCGAGGCGGAGGTCGCCGCGCGGGTCGCCGGGCTTCTGGGGCGCATGGCGGAACGCTACCAGCCGCGCCTCATCTGCATCGCCTGCAACACCGCCAGCACGATTGCGCTCGGCATGGTCCGCGAGGTGCTGGAAACGCCCATCGTCGGCACCGTTCCCGCGATCAAGCCCGCCGCAGCGGTTACGAAGACCGGCACGATCGGCCTGCTCGGCACGCAAGCGACTGTGCGCCAGCGCTATGTCGACGATCTCGAGCGGGAATTTGCCAGCGACAAGGTGCTGCTGCGCTACGGCGCGAACGACCTCGTGGCGCTGGGCGAGGCGAAGCTTCGCGGCGAGACGATCAGCGTGGACGATGTCGCGCGCGCCGCGTCCGGCCTCGTCCTCCAGCCGGGCGGCGAGAACATGGACACGGTGGTACTCGCCTGCACCCACTTCCCGCTTCTGGAGCCGGAACTGCGCGAGGCGTTCGGGCAGGACGTGACCTTCGTCCACGGCGCCGCAGGTATCGCGCGCCGGATCGCGCATCTCGTCGAAGGGCAGCCCTTCACCCGCGCCGAGCCGGGCCTTGCCGTGACCACCGGCGATCTGGCCGATTTCGAGCGGCTCGCCTCCACCTTCGCCCAGCACGGTATCGAGCGCCTCGAACGCTTCTAATCCTTGCGAATCGTTCGCAAAGATCGCGGTGGCGAAAGCCGCCCCGTTCGCTTATGTGACGGCCCATGTATGGCCGCCGTGGCGGCGCTGACGGGCCCCTTGCCGCGTGAATTACGACCAGATCTTCGACGAAGCGATCGACCGCCTTCATTCGGAAGGCCGCTACCGCGTGTTCATCGACATCCTGCGCAACAAGGGGGCCTTCCCCAACGCGCGTTGCTTCCACGGTCACAACGGTCCCAAGCCGATCACCGTGTGGTGTTCGAACGACTATCTCGCCATGGGCCAGCACCCCAAGGTGATCGAGGCGATGGAAGAGGCGCTGCACGACGTGGGCGCAGGTTCGGGCGGCACCCGCAATATCGGCGGCAACACGCACCTTCACATCCAGCTGGAACGCGAACTGGCCGATCTGCACGGCAAGGATGGTGCCCTGCTCTTCACCAGCGGCTACGTCTCCAACGACGCGACGCTGTCGACGCTTGCCAAGCTGCTGCCCGGCTGCGTGATCTTTTCCGACGAGTTGAACCACGCCAGCATGATCGCCGGCATCCGCAATTCGGGCTGCGAGAAGCGCGTCTTCCGCCACAACGACCTCGCCCACCTCGAGGAACTGCTCGAGGCGGAACATCCCGACACGCCCAAGCTGATCGCCTTCGAAAGCGTTTATTCGATGGACGGCGACGTGGCCCCGATCCACGCGATCTGCGACCTCGCTGAAAAGTACAACGCGCTGACCTACATCGACGAAGTCCACGCGGTCGGCATGTACGGCGCACGCGGCGGCGGCATTACCGAACGCGACGAAGCGGCGCACCGTGTAGACATCATCGAAGGCACGCTGGGCAAGGCATTCGGCGTGATGGGCGGCTATATCGCTGCCGATACGCGCGTGATCGACTGCATCCGTTCCTATGCGCCCGGCTTCATCTTCACGACCTCGCTCAGCCCCGTGCTGGTCGCAGGCGTGCTGGCCGCCGTTCGCCACCTCAAAGGATCGAGCGTCGAGCGCGACGCCCAGCAGGCTGCCGCAGCCTATCTGAAAGCGAAGATGCGCGAGGCCGGCCTGCCGGTCATGGACAGCGTCACCCACATCGTCCCGCTGATGGTGGGCGATCCGGTGCGCGCCAAGAAGATCAGCGACATCCTGCTCGCCGAATACGGCGTCTATGTGCAGCCGATCAACTTCCCCACCGTCCCGCGCGGTACGGAACGTTTGCGCTTCACGCCCGGCCCTGCCCATACCGAAGCCATGATGGACGAGCTGGTGGGCGCGCTGGTCGAAATCTGGGACCGCATGGAACTGGAACTGCGTAAGGCCGCGTGATCCGATGGCGAAAGCTGCCGATCCGGACTTTCGCCACCCCACCCTCCCGAGCTCCAGGCCATGCTCGATGGCGATGCAGCGCTTTCGGGCAAATGGCAGGCCCTGACCCCGCTCGCGCGGAACGAGTGGATCTGCTGGACCATCTCCGCCAAGCAGGAGGCCACAAGGCAAAAGCGCCGCACGCGCCTTCGCGAGGAAGTGCTCGACGGCAAGAAGCGCCCCTGCTGCTGGCCGGGGTGCCCCCACCGCCGCGAATCCGCGCGCAAGTGGGTCGATGCATGACCGTGCCGTAAGGGATTTTGCCTCCGGCAAAGCTTGGGCTAGCACTCCTGACCGAGAGAGCAGGAGGAATCATGAGCGGCAATCCGGAACAGACTTTCGCAGAGGTGGTGCACGGCCGCCGTTCGATCCGCGGATATCTCGACAAACCGGTCCCGCGTGCGTTGATCGAGGAAGTGCTCGAACTGGCGATGCGCTCACCCTCCTCGATGAATACGCAGCCTTATCACTTCCACGTCATTACCGGCGAACCGCTCGATCGCATTCGCAAGGGCAATACCGAGAACATCCTGGCCGGCGTGCCCGACAGCCGTGAATTCCGCCGCGGTCATCCGTTCGAAGGCGTCCACCGCGAACGGCAGATCGGCTGCGCAATCCAGCTGTTCGAGGCGATGGGCATCGAGCGCGACGACAAGGAGAAGCGACAGGACTGGGTGCTGCGCGGATTTCGACAGTTCGATGCCCCCGTCTGCGTCATCGTGACCTATGACAAGGAGCTTTCGGACAGCGACGACACGGCTTTCGACTGCGGCGCCGTGACCACCGCGCTGGTCAATGCCGCGTGGAGCCGGGGTCTCGGCTGCGTGATCAATTCGCAGGGCATCATGCAAAGCCCGGTCGTGCGCGAACATGCCAGCATCCCCGACGACCAGGTGATCATGAAGGCGGTCGCCATGGGCTGGCCCGATCCCGACTTCCCCGCAAACCCTGTAAAGATTACCCGCCGCGAGGTGAGCGAGGCGGCGCGCTTCGTGGGTTTCGAAGACTGATTCCTGCAGGCCCGCAGGCTGGTTTTAACTATCGATACGACCGCAGGCCCGCCGCTTTGCGGTCGGGCGCAAACGCCGTTCGCCCTGTCGGACTAACCTTGCCTCTTGGCGCGAAATTAAGTTCGTTCGCCCACCCAGACAGGACGCACTCGGTGTGCGTTCCTGCTTGATGGAGGGTTGCAAATGAAAAAACTGAATCTGGTCGCAATGCCGACCGCACTGGCCATGGCCATCGTCGCCCCTGCTTTCGCGCAGGACGCGGGCGGCACGGAAACCGAAACCGAAACGGCGGAACCCAATGGCGCCATCGTCACCCGCGAGGCACTGACCGAACAACGCGAAGTGCTGGACGAGGAAGGTAATCCCGTTCTCGACGAAAACGGGAACCCCACGTTCGAAACGGTCGAGATCGGCTTTACCCAGGCCGTGGAGACGCCCTCGGGCAATATCCACACGATTACCAAGGCCGACGGCGAGCGCGCGGTCGTGACGCACGAAAAGCCCGAGCGGGTGGCCAAGGCAGACCGTCCGGAGAAGCCGGAACGTCCCGAAAAGCCCGAGAAGCCCGAAAAGCCGGAACGCCCCGAGCGACCTGGCCGCGGGGGCTGACAGCCCGATAAAGGGCCCGCTCCCGGTCGTTCAGGAGGCCGGGGGCGGGTTTCGATCCGCCTGAACAGAGACAACGACATGAAACGCATGATCGCGGGCCCGCTCGCGCTAACCGTACTTGCAGTACCCCAGGCAGTTGCCGCGCAGGACTATGTCCAGATCGCCGCCGGCGTGGATTATTCTTCCGGCGACTATGGCGAGGACGTCGACACCGACTTCCTAGCCATTCCGGTGACGGCAAAGGTCCAGTCGGGCGACTTCAACATTCGCGTGACCATCCCCTATCTCGACGTGACCGGCCCCGCCGACGTCATCCCCGGCGATGGCGGCGTGCGCGGCAACAACAACGCCGCCGAGATTTCTTCCCGCTCCGGCCTCGGCGATGTGATCGTGGCGGCGACCTATTCTCTCGGCGTGTCCGACAGCACCTTCTTCGACGTGACCGGCAAGGTAAAGCTGCCCACCGCATCGACCGAAAAGGCGCTGGGAACGGGCACGACCGACATTACGCTGCAGGGCGAGCTGCTGCAGGTCTTCGGCAATGTCAGCGCAGCCGTGCGCGGCGGTCGCCGGTTCAACGGCAGCAGCGATGAATTCGCCTTGCAGGACGTCTGGCTGGCAGGAGCAGGCGCCTATGCCGTGCTCGGCGATACTACCGTGGGGCTCGATTACGACTGGCGCGACGGATCCTTGCCCACTGCCCCCAATCGGAGCGAGGTTACCGGTTCGCTGACCCAGAAGCTGAGCGATGCGCTGCGCCTGCAGGGCTATGCCTACACCGGCCTTGCCGATGGCAGCCCGGACATCGGCGGCGGTGCGCAAATCCTCTACCGTTTCGGCCAGTAAGGTAGCGCAGAAACAGGAAGGGCCGCGCGACTATCCGGTCGCGCGGCCCTTTCCATTTGCTATCGCTTAACGTCAGCGCAGGCTGACGACATTGTCCGCTGCCGGACGTGCACGGCTGCCGTCGTAAAGGCTCGCCATGGGCTCGTCCGTCACGATGATACGCTCGGCCGCGCCGAAGCCGTTGAAATCGGTCTTCATCGCCGCGCCATAGGCACCCAGCATCCCGATCTCGATGTAATCGCCGGCCTGGATGTCTTCCGGCAGGGAAAACGGACCGGGCATGAAATCGGCATCGTCGCAGGTCGGGCCGTAGAAGGCGAAATCGGTCGCCGGCTTGATCAGGTCTTCTTCCAGCGCACGGACCGGGAATTTCCAGTCGACATGGGCGGCATCGAACAGGGCGCCATAGGCACCGTCGTTGATGTAGAGTTCCTCTCCGCGGCGCTTTTCGACCTTCACCACCAGGCTGCTGTATTCGGCGCACAGCGCGCGGCCGGGCTCGCACCACAGTTCGGCGTTGTAAGCGATCGGCAGCGCGTAGAAGTGCTGGTGGATGATGGTGAAGTAGTCTTCGAGCGGCGGAGGCTCCATGCCCGGATAGACGCTCGGGAAACCGCCGCCGACATCGACCATGTCGATAACGACCGAAGCTTCGGCAATGGCCGCACGGGTGCGGTCGAGCGCCTGGACATAGGCGAACGGGCTCATCGCCTGGCTACCTACGTGGAAGCACACGCCCAGCCAGTCGGCATACTGGCGGGTTTCCTGCAGCAGCGCAGGCGCTTCGGTGAGGTCGCAGCCGAACTTGGATGCGAGGCTGAGCGCGGCATGTTCGGACGAGACGCGCAGGCGCACGCACAGCCGCAGGTCGGCTGCCGGTTCCCCGTCTTCGCCGCGGGTCGCATCGACGATCTTCTCCAGTTCCTCGACCGAATCGAGGCTGAAGGTCTTCACGCCGTGCTGGAAATAGGCCTCGCGGATCGCGCCGGGCGACTTGACCGGATGCATGAAGCACAGCGTCGCATCGGGCAGCGCCTGCCGCACCATGCGCACTTCGGCGATGGATGCGACGTCGTAATGCGTGATGCCGTTGTCCCACAGGATCTGCACGAGATCGGGCGACGGATTCGCCTTGACCGCATAGAGCGACTTGCCCGGGAACTTCTCGACGAAGAAGCGGGCAGCACGCGCTGCGGCGTGCGGGCGATTGAGAATGATCGGCTCGTCCGGGCGGAGCGCGCGAACTACGGACCAGGCGTCAGGGAAATGCTGCAACTCAAGGGACCCCCTAAACAGTCCTTGCGGACCATGAAACGACAAGCTGCCTTGCGGTTAGGAAGTCCCCTTGGGGCAGCGGGAGCGGCGCATATATCTCGTGCATCATGAATCGCAAGTGAAATGTTACCCTGCGATTGCAACCTTTCCCGGGGTGTCTCGGGCCTGTGCTGCGGTGGGTCGAGCCCGGCTAGAACGCGATCTTGGGCGCCTGGTCGACCGTGCCCTTCTCGCTGTCGTCGAGCCGGTGGAAATCGGCCGGCTGGAAGCCCAGCATTCCGGCGAACAGCACGGCCGGGAAAGTCTCGCGGCCCGTGTTGTAGCGCGAAACCGCGGCATTGAGCGCCCGGCGTGCAGCCGCCAGCTTGTCTTCGACATGCGCCAGTTCGCGCTGCAGTTCCTGGAAATTGGCCGAGGCTTTAAGGTCGGGATAAGCTTCACCGAGCGCAAGCAGCCGATCGAGGGCCACGCGCAGCCCCTGTTCGTCGCCCGAGGAAATCGAGCCGTTCGCAGCCTGGTTGCGTGCGGAAATCACGGCGTCGAGCGTTTCCTTCTCGTGTCCGGCATAGCCTTTCACGGTTTCGACGAGATTCGGGATGAGATCGTGGCGCTGCCGCAGCTGCGCGTCGATATCGGCCACGCCCTGGTTGACCGTCTGCCGCAAGCCGACCAGCCGGTTGTAGATGCCCACCAGCATGATGGCGACAAGCACGATGACGCCGATCAGAACCATTGCGAAAACGCTCATATCTTAACCCCTTATTCCAAGCCGGGCGCTATGATAGGGCGCAAGGGTTAAGGGGGAAAGTACGGGTGATCGAATATCCCGATGCGGATCGGCTGATGGCGGGCGAACTGGGCGAATGGCTGGATGGCCAACGCACCACGCGCCGCCTCGCGATCGAGAAGTCGAACAACCGCATCTTCAATATCGCCATCGTCCTACTGCCCCTGCTCGGCGTCCTCTGGGTGTTCGGCTTCTCGCCCTTCGACATTCCCATATTCGTCTGGGTGGTCGCAGGTGGCCTCGCTTGGGCATGGACCCAGAAACCCAAATTCGACGCGAAGAAGCAGGTCAAATCGGGCATCAACGAAGCCATCGCGAAGTCGCTGGGGCTCGAATATTGCCACGACTGCGAGGGAAGCGAGGCATTCGAGCAGTCGCGCGCATTCCACATGCTACCTTCGCACGACCGTTCCAGCTTCGAGGATATGTGGTCGGGCCATGCAGGCCCCCACCCCTTCCTGCTGCACGAGGCACATCTCGAGGAGCGGCGCGGGTCGGGCAAGAACCAGCGCTGGGTCACTGTCTTTCGCGGCGCGATCCTGTCGATCGGGTTCGAAGAGCGATTCCACGGCACCACCCTGCTCGCCCCCGACGGGCATTTCAGCAAGTTCTTCGGCGGGGCGAAGGACACCATCAAGGTCGAGGGGACCATTCTCGACCGTGCGCAGATGGTGAGCCCCGAATTCGAGGACCGCTACGATGTCTATTCCACCGACCAGACCGAGGCGCGCTGGATGATGCATCCCGAATATATCGAGCGCCTGCTGTCGATGGAAAGCGCCTTCGGCGGCAGGGACAGCTCGGTCCTGTTCACCGGCGGCACGATGGTCATGGCGATCAACGGCGGCGACATGTTCGAAAGTGGGTCGCTCGACCACCACGAGGATGGCCATCTCGTGAGCGAGACGATCCGCCAGTTCGCCCAGCTTGCCGACGCGGCGCTGGCCCTCAATCGGATACGCTCCGACCAGGTGCGGACGCCCGCAACCCGCCTCTAAGGAAGCTCGACCGTGTCCTTCACGGTGCCGTAGACGAAGCTGGTGTTGATGGTTGCGATGCCCGGCGTGGTGTGAAGCGTTTCGCGCATGAAGGTCTCGTAATCGTCGAGACCGGCGACCACGATCTGCAGCAGGTAATCGGAGCTCCCGGTCAGCAGGTGGCAGGAGAGGATCTGCGGCGTTTCGCGCACTCGCTGCTCGAAAGTATCGACCACCTCGCGGTCATGGCGAGCCAGCGTCACCTGCACGAACGCCGTCACCGGATA
Source organism: Qipengyuania gaetbuli (assembly GCF_009827315.1). Taxonomy (NCBI): domain Bacteria; kingdom Pseudomonadati; phylum Pseudomonadota; class Alphaproteobacteria; order Sphingomonadales; family Erythrobacteraceae; genus Qipengyuania; species Qipengyuania gaetbuli. The sequence continues at coordinate 360,884 of NZ_WTYF01000003.1, read as the reverse complement.
GCCTGCCGCCTCCCGGTCGACGAGCGCGACATAGCGTTCGATGACGCCCGCCTTCTCCAGGTTCCTCACGCGTCGCAAACAGGGCGAAGGGGATAGGTTCACGCGGTCCGCCAGTTCCGCATTGGTGAGGCGCCCGTCGCGCTGCAGCTCTCTCAGGATCTGGCGATCTTTCCCGTCCAAACCGACCTCCTGTTAGCATAATATGCCAATTTAAAGCCAATTAATGGCATCCTTTGCAGGGAAATGCCACGCCTGCTTCGGTATATTCGCCTCAAACGCATGCAAAGAGGCATATCATGAGTCGCACCAAGCTTTCCGGTTTCGCAAGCCGCGCCATCCATCACGGTTACGATCCGGCCGAAAACCAAGGCGCTCTCACGCCGCCCATGCACCTTGCGTCCACTTTTGCCTTCGAAAGCGCCGAACAGGGCGGCGCCATCTTTGCCGGCGAACAGCCCGGCTATTTCTATTCGCGGATCTCGAATCCTACGGTCGACCTGCTGGAGCAGCGCCTTGCCGTGCTCGAAGGTGCGGAGGCGGGAGTTGCCGCCGCCAGCGGAATGGGCGCGATCACGGCGGTCATGTGGAGCATCCTGCAAGCCGGCGACGAAATCGTCACCGACGAGACTCTTTACGGCTGCACCTTCGCCTTCTTCCGGCACGGGCTGGCGAAGTTCGGCGTCAAGGTCACCCATGTCGACCTGACCGATCCCGAAGCGCTGGAAGCGGCCATGAACGATCGAGTCAAAGTGGTCTATTTCGAAACCCCGGCGAACCCGAACATGCGGCTCGTCGACATCGCCGCGATCAGCGCGGTTGCGAAGCGTCACGGTGCGGAGGTCGTCGTCGACAACACCTATGCGACGCCTGCCCTTACCCGCCCGATCGAGCTTGGCGCCGATATCGTCGTCCATTCCGCGACGAAATACCTCGGTGGTCATGGCGACCTTGTCGGAGGGCTTGTCGCGGGCAGGGCCGAGATGATGCAGAAGGTCCGCCTCGAAGGCCTGAAGGACATGACGGGCGCCGTCATGAGCCCCTTCACCGCCACGCTGATCATGCGCGGCCTCAAGACGCTGTCCCTCCGCATGGAACGCCATAGCCGCACCGCGCTGGAAGTCGCGCAATGGCTCGAAGCGCAGCCGCAGGTCGCAGCGGTCCACTATCCGGGGCTGGAAAGCTTCGCCCAACACGAACTGGCAAAGCGTCAGATGGCGCTTCCGGGCGGGATGATCGCTTTCGACCTCGTCGGCGGCTACGACCAGGGCATCCGCTTCATGAACCGGCTGGAAATGATCATCCGCGCCGTTTCGCTCGGCGATGCCGAAACGCTGATCCAGCACCCGGCAAGCATGACGCATTCCACCTACACGCCCAAAGAGCGCGCGGCCCACGGCATCGGGGAAGGCCTGCTGCGCCTGTCCATCGGGCTGGAAGAGGCCGAGGACATCTTCGCCGATCTCGAGCAGGCACTGGCTGCATCGGAACTCTCCATCGCCGCGTGAATCAATAGGGGCGCCCTACCCTTTCGGGAGGACGCCCCTACCGCTGCGACACCTGCTGAGGGGTCGGGGAGAGGGTTCAGGCAGTCGCAGTGCGGGGGCCGTGCCCGCGCAATTCGGGCCAGATGTTCGTGTACTGGCTGAGGTCGATCCACGGCTTGCGGTCGTGGAAGTTCATGTTCAGCGACTGGAGGATCAGTCGCGCCCGCTTGGCGCGCGCCTTGGGCGAGCGGAACGGGTTTGCCCGGTCCGGACGCGCGGCGATCATGCGCTTCAGCAGGCTGTCACGCTCGGCGAAGGTATTCGGCGCTTCGCGGGGCAGTTCGACGGCGGCACCATTGCTAAGCGCCGCAGCGCGTGTCGGAATAGCCGGCGCAATCACTGTCGCCGAAGGAGCCGCGTCATGCGTCGTGACGACCGGATCGCGATCAAGGACCGGCGGCGAAGCTACAGTAGCATTTGCGACATGCGGGCGTTCGATGGTCGGCACCGGCTCCTTCCGGCGGCGACGCATCAGGAAGAATGCCGCGAGGCCGACACCGCCGACACCCAAGAGCGCAAGCAGCAGGGCGGCACTCGAGGCGTCTTCAACCGGCGCGGGGACGGGTTCAAGCGCAGCGCGGTTCGCAGCGATCGTCTCGGCCGAGGCCGCAGGCAGCGGAGCGATTTCTTCGCTTGTCGCAGGCTCGGAATTGGATTCGACCGGCGTCGCTGCCACAGCGTCGACGACGGGACGCGAGACTTCGCGTGCCGGCGTGGCTCGGCTGGCCACGACCGGTGCGGGTGCTGCTTCGCGTGTCGCGCTATCGGTGGGGGCCGCCTCGTTCGCAGGCAGGGTCGTGACCGGCTCCGGGTCAGGCAGGACGATGACCGGCGCGGGTGTAGCGGTGGCTGCAGGCACGCTTGTAGTCGTGGTCGGAGCAGTGTCCGGCAGCACGATCACGGGCTGTTCCTGCGCCGATGCGGGGAACAGGGGGAGCGCGGCCATCGCTGCAATCGCGAGGGGGGCGCTGGTGAGCATATGGCGGGTCTTGGTCATGGGTCTAAAAACGACCACGATTCCGGCCCTGTTCCTGTAATCTGCCGTTCAGACAAGGATAAGCGGCTGAAAACAAACAGGAGGCGTTCGCCAATTCCCGACGGCACGCAAACGGCTTGCGACGAACCGATCGGGGTTCGGCACATTACTGCGCGCTTCTGTTTACTTTTCGTTCCGGTCTTTGCATGGTCGAATCCGTGAGCCAGCCGCTGCCCCTCCCTGCCCTCCACGCCAGCCATGCCGGAACCTGGCTGCGCGATGCGAACGGATCGACGCGCGGCTGTTCCAAGGGCGAGGCGGTCATGGCGGCTGCCGACACGCCGCTCCTCATGATGAACGCGCCGCTCGTGGCGAGCAGGCTGGGCTATCCCGACCTGTCCGGCCTCGACCTGCTGGAGCTGTTCGCTTTCGTCCATCCGGCCCGCTTTTGCGTTCCCACGCCGAAGGGGCTGGCCCATGCCCTCGAGCTGGATGAGCCTGCGGATGACGCGGACGTGCCGCTGCTCCTGCAAAAGGCGGCAGGCGCGCTGGTTGCGACGTGCGAAAGCGAGAACTGGGCGGAACGCGAGGGCGCGTGGTCCACGCTGCAATCGCTGACCCGCCTGCGCTGGCCATGGGCAAACGTGCTCGCACCCCATGTGCGCAAGCCCGAAAGGGCCGAGAAATGGCTCTTCACCAAACTTCCCGAGTGGGAAGAGGCGGCAGAGCGTCCCCAACCCGCACAGGTCCTGATCGACGAGCCTGAGATCGAGGCGCAGCTCGAACGGCTGACCGGCGAAGGAGCAGAGCGGCGGGACGGGCAACGGCTGTTCTCGCGCGGAGCGGGCCATGTCTTCTCGCCGCGAGACCGGCAAAAGCGGCCCCATGTCCTCCTCGCGCAGGCAGGAACCGGCATCGGCAAAACGCTGGGCTACCTTGCCCCCGCCTCGCTGTGGGCCGAGAAATCCGGCGGGACGGTCTGGGTCAGCACCTACACCAAGAACCTCCAACGCCAGCTGCGCCGCGAAAGCACGCGGGCCTGGCCGGCCACCCGGCCCGACGGCTCGCCCCCCGTGGTGGTGCGCAAGGGGCGCGAGAATTATCTCTGCCTGCTGAACCTTGAAGATGCGTTGCAGGGCGGGTTCTCGGGCCGGCCGGCAGTGCTGGCACAGCTGGTCGCGCGCTGGGCCGCCTATACGCAGGACGGCGACATGATCGGCGGCGACCTGCCCGGCTGGCTGGGAACGCTGTTCCGCAAGCGCGGCATCGCGGCGCTGACCGACCAGCGGGGCGAGTGCGTCTATGCCGGCTGCCCGCATTACCGCAAATGCTTCATCGAACGCAGCGCGCGGAACGCGGCGCAGGCCGATCTCGTCATCGCCAACCACGCGCTGGTGATGGTCAATGCTGCCCGCGGACGCGATCCGAACGCACGGCCCACGCGCATCGTGTTCGACGAGGGCCACCACGTGTTCGACGCGGCCGACAGCACCTTCTCGGCCGCGCTGACCGGGCAGGAAGCGATCGAGCTGCGGCGCTGGATCATCGGGCCGGAAAAGAACAGCCGCGGACGGCGCCGCGGCCTTGCCGCACGCCTTGCCGATGTCGCCAGCTATGACGATGCGGGCGGCGAAGCGGTGGAGGCCGCGGTGGAAGCGGCGCAGGCGCTGCCTTCCGACGGGTGGCTCGGGCGGCTGGTCGAAGGCACGCCTTTCGGACCGCTCGAGGCGCTGCTCGCGCAGGTTCGCGCCGTCACCTATGCGCGCGATGAAAGCGGTCAGGAGGCAGGATACGGGATCGAGACCGAAACCTCTCAATTGCCCGGCGAACTGGTCGAGGCCGCAGGTACCGCGGCGCAGGCGCTTGCCGCGATCCGCTCGCCGCTGCTGAAGCTTGCAGGCCGCCTCGAAGCGGTGCTGGAAGACGCGCCCGACTGGCTCGACGGACAAGGCCGCGCACGGATCGAAGGCGCGCGCCACTCGCTCGCCTGGAGGGTGGACCTCATTGCGGCATGGGAAGCCCTGCTATCGCGCCTTGGTGGCCCTTCGGACCCGGAATTCGTCGACTGGCTGGCAGTGGACCGGAACGACGCGCGCGAATTCGATGTCGGCATCTACCGTCACTGGCTCGACCCGATGAAGCCTTTCGCCAAGGTCGTGCTGGAGCCCGCACATGGCGTCATGCTGACCAGCGCCACGCTGACCGATCGCGACGAGGGCGGACCCGACTGGCCCCACGCCATCGCCAAGAGCGGCACCCCGCACCTAGAACTGGTGCCCAAGACCCAGCAGGCGGACAGCCCGTTCGACTATGCCGGGCGCGCCGAGGTCCTGATCGTGACCGATATCCGCAAAGGCGACATCCCCGCGCTGGCCGGTGCCTATGCCCGCCTGATCGAGGCGAGCGATGGCGGCGTGCTCGGCCTGTTCACCGCCATCAGGAGGATGCGGGCGGTCTATGGCCGGATTGCCGACCGGCTCGCCCGGGCGGGCCTGCCGCTCTATGCCCAGCACGTCGACCCGATCGATACCGGCACGCTGACCGACATTTTCCGTGATGACCCCCGCGCCAGCCTCCTCGGCACCGATGCCCTGCGCGACGGGGTGGACGTGCCCGGCCGTTCGCTGCGCTGCGTGGTCATGGAAAGCGTGCCGTGGCCGCGTCCCACCATCCTCCACCGAGCACGCCGTGCGGCAGCGGCAGAGGAGGAAGGCGGCGCGCAGCGCTACGATGATCGCATCATCCGCGCGCGGCTGGCGCAGGCCTTTGGGCGGCTCATCCGCAGCCGCGAGGATTCGGGCCATTTCGTCGTGCTCTCGCCGGCGTTTCCCACCCGCTTGTTGTCGGCCTTTCCCGAAGGCACGCCTGTTTTGCGCGTCACGCTCGACGAGGCTTTACAGCGCGTCGCTAAGGGTGTTGGAACGAAAGCATTCGAAGCTGTGGAGAGCGAATCCTCGTGAAGATCCTGGGCCTATTGCGCCACGCCAAGTCCGATTGGGGGCAGAGCGACAAGCGCGATTTCGACCGGGGCCTGAATGCGCGCGGCCGCAAGGGAGCACGCCTGATCGGCGAACATATCCGCGATCACGGGGTCAAGTGGGACCGGCTCGTGGCAAGCCCTGCCGAGCGGGTGAAACTCACGCTTGGCGAAGCGGCCGTTGGGCCCGAGCCCGAATGGGACCGCCGCCTCTACCTCGCCTCTACCGAGACGATCTGCGACGTGATCGGCGAAACCAACGACAGCGTCGATGCCCTGCTGATGGCCGGCCATAATCCAGGTTTCGGCGACATGGTCTTCGAACTGGTCTCACCCAAAAACGAGAACGACCTGTTCGACGAAGCGAAGGTGAAATTCCCGACGGCCGCCTTTGCGGTCTTCGAGCTCGATATCGACAGCTGGGCCGACCTGAAGGAGGGCTGCGGCAAACTGGTCCATTTCGCCCGCCCGCGCGATCTCGATGCGGAGCTGGGGCCGGAATACTAGTCGGTTTCGCTACCCTCTCCCGCAGGAGGCAAATCGTCGACCATGACGAACTCCACCCGGAGGACCACGGCCACTTCCTGCGCCTGTCCTCCGGCGTCCATATTGACGGGCGCGGGAGGCGATTGGGCTATGGCCCGGCAAACCAGTGCGTCGAGCTCGGCTGCTCCGCTCGACCGGTGCACGGCACAGTCGCGTACCGTCCCGTCGACACCGATCCTGACCATCGCCTCCACCCGGCCCTCGAAGCCAAGGCGCACGACTTCAAGCTGGTAGATCTGCTGCGCCCGGCTCGCCACCCGCAAGCTCCACCTGCGGGGGGCATCCCTCCAGCCTGCATCTGCGGAGTTGAGCGTGGAATCTTCGGCCTGCTGCGCCAGCACAGGCGTGACGGGCGCAGCCACCAGCGCACCCCCGACTATCAGACTGGAAAAGGACCGCGCTCTCACGATGAGCAGGATAGTCCGTTATCTATCCCGTGGATTCAGAAACTAGCGCAGCACGCGCGGCCCGCTGCCGCTCTCCCCCCACCGGTCGTCCGCATTGTAGAGCGCGCATTTCTTCAGGCTGAGACAGCCGCAGCCGATACAACCGTCGAGGTCTTCGCGGACCTTCTCCAGCGCCGCGATCTGCGCCTCGATGCGCTCGCGCACGGTGCGGCTGATTTTCTTCCAGTCCGGCGCATTGGGCGTTCGCCCCTGGGGTAGCGAGGCCATGGCCTGCTCGATCTCCGCCAGCGACAGTCCGAGCCTTTGCGCGATCAGGATGAAGCTGAGCCGCCTGATGTCACCCCGCAGGAATCGCCTCTGGTTGCCGGAGGTTCGCAGCGCCGCGACCAGCCCCTTGTCTTCGTAGAAACGGATGGCCGAAACTGACAGGCCGGTGCGCCGCGCCAGTTCGCCGATGGTGAGCAGGTCGTTCGCTTTCATCGATTACCGTCATAGCAAATTCAAACCTTGACCTCAACTTAGCTTGAGATTGCATATGTCCCTGCATCGCACATCGCGGGCCGGCTTTCCGGTCCGTGCAGACAAGGAGAACCGCGATGCCCAAGGGCCGTATCGAACACGCCAATATTTCCGTCACCGATCCCGACCGCAGCGCCGCCCTGCTGGCCGAATTGCTCGGCTGGCACGAACGCTGGAGCGGACCGTCCATGAACGATGGCAGGACGATCCATATCGGCGGCGAGGACAATTACGTCTCGCTCTACACCAATCCCGGCGTCGCCGGCGAATATCGCAAGGGCCAGCCGCTCAACCACATCGCCTTCATGGTCGACGATCTCGACGCGGCGGAAAAGGTCGTGGTGCGCCACGGGCTAGAACCCTTCAGCCACGGCAAATACGAACCCGGCCCGCGCTGCTTCTACTTCTTCGACTGGGACGGGATCGAGTTCGAGGTGGTCAGCTATGAATGAGATCATGCCGCGCCGCCCGCTGTTCGCACTGGCCCGCCACCGCCCCCTGAAGGCCCCTCTCGCCAAGCCGCAAACACGCCCCTTCCCCCCAAGGCCGCATCCTGTATGACTTGCCCTCCGCGGCACGTCGTGCCGCCTTAAGGGGAATGAGAGAATGAAGCCCGTCCTTCGCGGCGCCGCCGCTGCCATCGCGCTTTGCGCCGCACCCGCTGCCGCCGAAACCGTAGTGGTCACTGCCGACCGCATGCTCGATGTCGAAACGGGCCGGTTCGTCGAAAATCCGGTAGTGACGGTGGTGGACGGCAAGGTGGCAAGCGTCGGCTCCGGCAGCGCGATCCCGGCGGATGCGAAGCGGATCGACCTTGCCGGGCACACGCTCCTTCCCGGCCTCATCGACATGCATGTCCATCTCGACGGACGGCCCGAATACGGGGGCTATTCCGGCCTCCAGTTCACCGACCGCTTCTGGACCGCCATCGGGGTCGCCAATGCGCGCACCATGCTCAAGGTCGGCTTCACCACCGTGCGCAATGTGGGCGACAGCGATTACAATGTCGCCGGGATCGACCAGGCGATCGAGGAAGGCTGGATCCCGGGGCCGCGCATCGTCAACGCAAACCATGCGCTGGGCGCGACCGGCGGCCACTGCGACGAGACGTTCCTTCCCCCCAGTTTCGATGCGAAGAGCCCGGCTGTGGGCGACAGCCCGGACGAACTGCGTAAGCGCGTGCGCGAACAGCGCAAGTACGGGGCGGAAGTGATCAAGGCCTGCGCCACTGGCGGCGTCTTCAGCCGCAACACTGCTCCCGGCATCCAGCAGCTGACGCTCGAAGAGCTGAAAGCCATTGCCGACGAAGCGCATTTCTGGGGCCTCAAGACCGCCGCCCATGCGCACGGCGCCGATGGCATCAAGGCTGCGATCCGTGCAGGCTTCGACACCATCGAACACGCCAGTTACGCCGATGACGAGGCAATCAAGCTTGCCAAGGAACACGGCACCTTCTTCTCGATGGATATCTACAACACCGAATACACGCTGAGCCAGGGCGCGGCGAACGGCGTGCTGGAAGAAAACATCGCCAAGGAACGTGCGCTCAGCCAGGCGCAGCGCGACAATTTCCGCAAAGCCCACCAAGCGGGCGTTAAAATGGTTTTCGCCAGCGATGCGGCGGTCATGCCGCACGAGCTCGTCGGCGGTCAGTTCCGCGTCATGGTCGAATACGGCATGACCCCGATCGAGGCGATCCGCGCGGCCACGGTCAATGCCGCCGACGCGCTCGGGCAGAAAGGCCAGGTCGGCGTGATCAAGCCCGGCGCGTGGGGCGACATTATTGCAGTCAGCGGCGACCCGCTGGCGGACGTCGGCGAGCTGGCTGACGTGGATGCCGTGATCAAGGGTGGTGTGCTGGTCGAGTAGCCGGCGCGGCATGATAGCCCGCCAGCGCGCCCAGCGGCACGTCCTCGAACCGGACGAGCCAGCGCTTGGCCATTTTCGCCAGCGGCATGGGGTTTAGGTAGTGGCGCTTGCAGCGCCCGTCGCGCTCGCTCGCCACCAGTTCCGCGCTTTCCAGCACGGCGAGATGCTTGGCGACCGCCTGCCGGGTGATCGGCAGTTCCTCGCTCAGTTCCGAAAGGGTCAATCCGCCCTCTTCGCTCAACCTGTCGAGCAGGAGGCGGCGGGTGGGATCGGACAGGGCGACGAAGGTATCCGTCATGGGGGGAAGGCTAACGGGCGCCCGGCGAGTCGCTCAAGATTGCGAGCCACCGTGCGCCCCGTTTGTCCCCAGCTTGCTGCGGATCAGAACGCCTGTGCGCCGCCGAAAACGCCGATGATCAGCGGGTCGCGGGTAGAGCGCGGATCGCGGCGGATGGCCGCTTCCTCGTTGCCGATCTCGTTCCAGATCGTATCGTCGATCGTATCGGCGACACGGGTGGCGACCTGCGACACGTTGACGCCGGTCAGGGCGGCCAGCGCCTGGCCTACCAGCGGATCCTGCGCCACGCGCATTGCCGTGCCCAGTTCCGGCACCATGGCATCGATCAGGCGCGTGCCGAGTTCGCCGCGAAGGAAGCCGGTGGCAGCGGTCGGTCCGCCGTTCACGAGCGCCACGGCGTTCTGGATGCCGATCACGCGAACCGCGTCGGTCACGATGGGCGCGGCCCGTTCGGCGCCTTCATAGGCAATGTCGCCGAAGGCATCGTACAGCCGGTCCTTGAACAGCGACGAGGTCAGGATCGTGCCAAGCACCCCGCCCCTTGCGCCAAGCAGGTTCTCCAGCCCGACCTGCGCGACCTGCTGGTCCCAGAAGCCGCCTTCGTCGAGCATGCGCGCAAAGGCACGCTCGCTCGACAGGTAGAGCAGGCGCTGGACGGCATCGACCAGGCTGAAACCGCCTAGCGTCGAACAGGCCGGCAGCGCCAGTGCAGCACCGCCGAGCGTGAGTCCGCCAAGGAACTTGCGGCGGTGGGTGGTAGTGGCGAGAATATCGTTCATTAAATCTGCTCCTCGAAGGTCCCACCCTTGTCGCGCGGTATCTAGCCCGCCCATATGAACTCTCCGATGAACCGCGTGCGCTGCCTCGTCCTCAATGCCGCTCTCGGCCCGCTCGACTACAAGGTGCCGGACGGCATGGAGGTCGGACCGGGCCACGTGGTCGAATGCCCGCTCGGCCCGCGCACGATCATCGGGATCGTCTGGGAGGCTGAACGGCTTCCCGGAACCGAGGTTCCTGCCGAGAAGCTGCGCCCGATCAGGGGCATCCTGCCGGTCCCTCCACTTTCCGCCCCGCTGCGGCGGCTGATCGAATGGACGGCCGACTATTACGTAGCCTCGCTGGCAGGGGTGGCACGGATGGCACTGTCGTCGGGCGGCGCGCTCAAGGGGCCTGCGACGATTACCGAGTACCGGCTGACCGGCGGCATGCCGGAACGCCTCACCCCCCAGCGGCTTGCCGCCATGGAGGCGCTGGAGGGCGAGCAGGCGACCATCCGCGAGCTGGCGGGCATTGCTGGCGTGTCCGAGGGGGTACTTCGCGGCCTCGTCAACCAGGGCGTGCTCGAACCGGTCGAGGTCGATTGCGACCGGCCTTATGACGAGGCGCGGCCCGATTTCACGCAGGTCGAGCTCTCGCCCGAGCAATCGGAAGCTGCCGACACTCTGTCGAAGGCGGTCAGGGACGCGAAATTCGCGCCCTTCCTGCTCGACGGGGTAACCGGTTCGGGCAAGACCGAGACCTATTTCGAGCCTGTGGCCGAGGCTTTGCGGATGGGTCGACAGGTGCTCGTCCTCCTCCCCGAAATCGCGCTGACCGAGAATTTCCTTCACCGTTTCGAAGAGCGCTTCGGTGTCGCGCCGGTGCTGTGGCACTCCTCGCTCAAGTCGACCGAGCGGCGGCGCGCCTGGCGCAATGTCGCCAGCGGCGAGGCGCAGGTGGTGGTGGGGGCCCGCTCTGCCCTGTTCCTGCCGTTCCGCAAGCTCGGCTTCATCGTCGTGGACGAAGCCCACGAGACCAGTTTCAAGCAGGAAGACGGCGTGCGCTACAATGCCCGCGACGTTGCCGTCATGCGCGCGCATTTCGAAGGCATCCCGGTGGTGCTCGCCAGCGCGACGCCGGCCCTCGAGAGCCTCCAGATGGCCGAAAGCGGCGTCTACGCGAAGCTCGACCTGCCCAGCCGTTTCGGCGGAGCGGAGCTGCCTTCCATCGACCTCGTCGATCTCACGCAGGAGAAACCACCCCACGGCATGTGGCTCGCCCAGCGGCTGGTCGACGGCATCGCGGAACGCCTCGAACGAGGCGAACAATCGCTCCTGTTCCTCAACCGCCGCGGCTATGCCCCGCTGACGCTCTGCCGTAACTGCGGTTTCCGCTTCCAGTGCCCCAATTGCAGCGCTTGGCTGGTCGAACATCGTTTCACCCGCCGCCTCGCCTGTCACCATTGCGGCCACGAGACCCCCAGCCCCGATCGCTGCCCCGAATGCGGCGAGCCGGATTGCCTGGTCGCCTGCGGACCCGGGGTTGAACGAATTGCGGACGAAGTTGCGGAGCGTTTGCCGGACGCAAGGGTGTTCGTGGCGACTTCGGACACGCTCAATTCGCCCGGACGCGCCGCCGAATTCATCGCGCAGGTCGAAGGCGGCGCCATCGATGTCATCGTCGGCACACAGCTCGTGACCAAGGGCTTCCACTTTCCGGAACTGACGCTGGTCGGCGTAGTCGATGCCGACCTCGGCCTTGAGGGTGGCGACCTGAGGGCGGGCGAGCGGACCTACCAGCAGGTGGCACAGGTCGCAGGCCGTGCTGGACGCGGTGAAAAACCGGGCGAAGTGCTGATCCAGACGCGCCATCCCGAAGCGAGCGTGATAGCCGCTCTGGCAGCGGGCGACCGCGATGCCTTCTATTCGGTCGAGACCGAGATGCGCCGCGAAGCCGGTGCTCCTCCCTTCGGTCGCTGGGCGTCGATCATAATCTCCTCGGAAGACGAGGCGGAAGCCCGCGAGGCCGCGCGCAGGATCGGCGATACCCGCCCGCAGGTGGACGATCTCATGATCCTCGGCCCCGCCCCTGCCCCCATGGCCCTGCTGCGGGGGCGATACCGGTATCGCCTGCTCATGAATGCGCGCCGTTCGGTGCAATTGCAGGACGTCATCAGGCGCTGGCTGGGTAGTCTCGACCACCCGCCGGGCGTGCGCGTGGGTGTGGATATCGACCCGTATTCCTTCGTTTGATTTGGCCCGTTCTCTGGATTAGCATCGACCTCAGGGATTCGCGGGGACTGCAAGGCCAAGGCATTGGCCGACCCGCATAAAGTTGGGGTCTGCACATGCGTCTTTTCGCCAAAATTCTTGCTGCTTTCGCGGCACTCGTCGCCGTGCCGGCCCATGCCGCCGACTGGTTCCTTGCCGAAACCGATCACTTCAAGATTTACTCGCGCGATTCCAAGTCGAGCACGGAAGAATTCGCCCAGGACCTGGAACGGCTGGACGAGGTCCTGCGCATCATCAGCGGCGTCGGACCTGACGACGGTAGCCTGCCGCCCTCCTCCAAGGTCATCGTTTTCCGCTTCGGCGAGACGCGCGACATGGCTGTCCTGGCAGGCCAGCCGGGAAGCGGCATCGGCGGGTTCTTCATTCCGCGCGCTTCGGGTTCCTACGCATTTGTGCCGCGCCGCCAGAACGTGACCTATGACCGCAGCAACCAGGACCGTTTCAGCGGGCTGGAGCTGGAACCCAAGGCCGTGCTGTTCCACGAATACGTCCACTATTTCATGTTCCAGCACCGCAATGCCCCGTACCCGGCCTGGTACCGCGAAGGCTTTGCAGAAGTGTTCTCGACACTGCGTTCGGAAGGCAACCGTTTCGTCATCGGCGATGCGCCGACGTGGCGCAGCCTCGAAATCATGGCGGTGAACCTCGACATCGAGAAGATGATGGATCCGCCGGCCAAGCCTGATCGCGAAACCGGCGCGCGCACCTACGGCCACGGTTGGCTCCTCGCCAGCCTGCTGAACTTCACGCCGGAACGCCGCCCGCAGATCACCGATTACGTCACGCGCCTTGCGCGGGGTGAAGGGCGGCTCGAAGCGGCCAAGGCGGCATTCGGCGACCTCGACCAGCTCGAAAAGGAAATGGATTCCTATCGCCGCGGCTCGGCCAAGGTGCTCAAAGTGCCTTACATGAACGCCGAAAAGCCGAAGGTGGCGATCCGCCAGCTCGGCGCCGACGAGGAAGCGCGCATCGACCTGATGATCGAATCGAAGGTCGGCGTCGACGAGAAGGCTGCAGCCAAGCAGCTCCCGAAGGCACGTGCGCTGGCCGAACAATTCCCGCAAAGCGTGCCGGTGCTCCTTGCCGCTGCCGAGGTCGAGTTCGACAACAAGAACTATGCCGAGGCGGAAGCCCTATCGAACAAGGCGCTCGCCATCGATCCGAAATCGACCGAGGCGGCGATCAACCTTGCCAACACCTCGCTCATGCGCTCGCTCGACGACAAGGCGATGATGGCGCAGGCGCGCGAACGCTTCATCGCGGCGAACAACATGGAGAACGACCATCCGGTCCCGCTCTACGGTTATTACCTGACTTACCTGCTGGCCGGTGAGGAAGCGCCCGATTCCGCCAAGAACGCGCTCGAGGGGGCTTATCAATATGCTCCTTTCGACACCGGCATTCGCCAGGCACTGACCCACATGTTCCTGCTCGAAGGCGAAATCGGCATCGCCAAATCGCTGCTCAACCCGCTCATCCAGACGGGTCACGGTACGCGAGTGGCGCGCTGCCTTGCCTACGAACTCGACCTGTTCGAGAAAGGCGACAAGGAACCGCTGCTCAAACGCTTGAAGCCCAAGCATCCGGCCGCCGACGAGAAGAAGGAAGAGCCGAAGGACGATGCGGAACCGGCAGCCGACGGAGAAGCCACCGAAGGTTCCGATTGCGGCGAAAGCACCGAGACCGCCTGATCCCATGGACGGCGGGCGCCGGTCGTCCGCCGCCCTTTCACAACTGCTTCGCGGCAATGAGGATTGAGCCAAGGCGCTTTTGAGGCGATAGCTAGAGCCCATGTGCAATCTCTATCGCATGACCAAGAATGCGACCGAAGTCGCCCAGCTGTTCGACGCGGTGGCGGAAATCGGGAGCAATGCTGGCGGGGAGATTTATCCGGGATACTCCGGCCTCGTTCTTGCCGGCGGCAAGGTCGAGACGATGACCTGGGGCTTCCCGCTGCCGCGCAAGGGCGCGAAGGGCCAGCCGCTCAAGCCCAAGCCGGTCAACAACGCGCGGACCGACAAGCTGTCAGGCCCGTTCTGGAAGAGCAGCTTCGTCGAGCGGCGATGCCTGATCCCGCTGGAAAGCTTTGCCGAAGCGCAGGGCCCCAAGGGTGCAATGACCCGGACCTGGATGACACTACCGGGCAGCGAGGTGTTCACGGTCGCCGGGATCTGGCGAAAGAGCGCGGAATGGGGCGACTGCTATTCGATGGTCATGACCGATGCGTCGGAGCAGATGTCCGAAGTCCATGACCGGATGCCCGTGATCCTGACCGCCGGCGACCGCGAAACGTGGATGAGCGGCTCGCCGGACGAGGCCTTTGCCCTCTGCCGCCCGTTCGAGGGCGAGCTGGCGATCGACCGCACGGACATCCCGTGGGCCGGGCGATCCGCGCAATCGTCTCTCTTCTAGGCACCGGCGCCCCCCTCGCGCATTGAGGGCGCATGGCAGACATTACCGGCGGCCCGATCCTCGTCCCCATCCTCGGCGACCAACTGACCCGCGAACTCGCGAGCCTAAGGGGCAGGTCGAAGGACGATACGGTCGTCCTGATGATGGAAGTCTGGGACGAGGCGACTTACGTCCGGCACCACAAGCAGAAGATCGTGCTGGTCTTTTCCGCCATGCGCCACTTCGCTGCCGAACTGCGCGATGCAGGCTGGTCGGTCGATTATGTGCGCCTCGATGCCGAGTACAATGCAGGCAGTCTGACCGGCGAGGTAGCCCGCGCGGTGGAAGAATACTCGCCGCGAGCCATTCACGTTGTCGAGCCGGGCGAATGGCGCCTGCGAGAGGATTTCGACCGATGGGCCGACAAGTTTCCCTGCGAAGTTCACATCCTGCCGGATGACCGGTTCGTCTCCACCCAGGCGGAATTCGATGACTGGGCGGAAGGGCGCAAGGAACTGCGGATGGAGTATTTCTACCGCGAAATGCGTCGCAAGACCGGCCTGCTGATGAACGGCAACGACCCAGAGGGTGGCGAGTGGAACTACGACAGCGAAAACCGCAAGCCGCCCAAGGAGGGTCTGTCCGCGCCGGAGCGCCCGAAGTTCGAGCCGGACGAAATAACCCGCGAGGTCATCGCTCTCGTCGAAGAGCGGTTCGCGGATCATTTCGGCAGCCTCGAGCGGTTCGAATGGCCGGTTACCCGGGAAGAGGCCGAAGAGGCGGCCGATGCCTTCTTTGCCGAGCGTATCGAATGCTTCGGCCCCTACCAGGACGCAATGGTCGCAGGCGAGGACGATCTTTTCCATTCCATGCTTTCGACCAGCATCAACCTCGGCCTGCTCGACCCGCTCGAACTGTGTCGCCGGGCAGAAAAGGCGTACCGCGATGGCCGGGCACCGCTCAATTCGGTCGAGGGTTTCATCCGCCAGATCATCGGTTGGCGCGAATATGTCCGGCGGTTCTACTGGCACCAGATGCCGCAACTCCAATCGGCGAACGACCTGGGTGCTTCGCGCAGCCTGCCGGAATTCTACTGGACCGGCGAAACGGACATGGCTTGCCTCGCCGACTGCATCCGCTCGACACGCGACAATGCGCACGCCCACCATATCCAGCGCCTGATGGTGCTCGGCAATTTCGCGCTGCTCGCGGGCATCGACCCGCAGGAGGTGCAGGACTGGTTCCTCATCGTCTACGCCGACGCGTATGAGTGGGTGGAATTGCCCAATGTGGCGGCGATGATCCTGTACGCGGACGGCGGCAAGCTGGCTTCCAAGCCCTATGCCGCGTCGGGCAACTACATCAACAAGATGAGCAACTACTGCTCGGGCTGCCGATACTCGGTCAGCAAGAAAACCGGGCCCGACGCCTGCCCCTTCAACCCGCTGTACTGGCATTTCATGGACCGGCATCGCGAGAGGCTGGAACGCAACGCACGGATCGGGCGGGTTTATTCGACCTGGGACAGAATGGACGCCGAAAAGCGCCGGGAATACCTCGACAGCGCGGAAGCGTTCCTCGCCAACCTTTCCGCGGCTAAGAAAGGGTGGGCCCGCGCCTAGGCCGCCTCGTCGGTGCCCGTCTTAGCCTGCGCGATCAGCAGTTTTTCCGCCTCTGCGGTCCGGCTCATCGAGATGACGTGGTCGACCCCATCGATGGTGATGGCAAGCTTCCCTTCCTGCGTGATCTCGATGTACCCCTTGGATTTCAGGTACCACGCGTGGAACTCGAAATTCTCGTCGGAGCAGTCGAGCATCCGTTGGAGGTAATATCCCATCACGCCCGGGTCGGTCGCGTTCTCACGCCGTTGCTTGTAAAGGTGGAACAGGATTTTCTCGTGTGCCTCGGCATCCTCGATCGCCGATTCCTCGTTGATCTGCGCCGCTTCGTTGGCAGGGAAGGCGAAGAACGCGCCCTTGTTGTGTTCGCGGTAGACGCGGTCGTATTCCGCGCGTTTTTCCGGGTTCCGGAGGACGCTGTATGCGGCGATGATTTCCTGGAACTTGTCGACATCGGCGGTGTCGGTGTGGTCCGGGTGATACATCTGCGCAGAGTAGCGGTATGCCTTTTCCAGCATCTTCGCATCGCAGGTCGGATTGACCTGGAGCAGCGCATAGTAATCTACGAATTCCTGTCCGCTATCCATCGCCCAATCCGCGTGAACCTGTCTTTATTCGCACCCGCAGCATAGCAGCAGGAGCCACACGAAAATTGTTCTAATCCGCCAATGGCGGAGCGCGACTTACGGGCTTTATTTTCCGCGATAGACGAGCGTTGTCAAAGGAAAGCTGCCGATTGTCTCAATCGCCCTTTTCGCGGCGCAGCAGTTCGGCCTTGATTGCCGTTCCATAAGCATAGCCCCCCAGACCGCCATCGGCAGCGATGACGCGGTGGCATGGAATGAGCACGGCGATGTTGTTGGCTCCGTTGGCGCCGCCTACGGCCCGACTGGCCTTGGGATTGCCGACGGCGGCGGCCAGCTCGCCATAGCTGAGCGTCTGACCTGCAGGAATCCGCCTGAGCGCTTCCCACACGCGATGCTGGAACGCCGTGCCCTTAACATCGAGAGGAATATCGACGGTCGTCGCTGTCGACGGCTGTTCTACGGCAGCCGTGACTTCTTCGAACAGGTCACGGAACTCTTCCCCGCCTTCAACAAGTTCGGCCTTGGGGAAACGGGCGCGCAAGTGGTCTTCTCCCTCGTTGAAAGACAGGCAGCAAACACCCTTATCGGTCGCGGCCACAAGCATCGCACCCAGGCTGGTATCTACCATGGTCCAGTGGATGGTCCGCCCGCTCCCCCCGTCGCGCCAGTCGCTCGCACTCATTCCCAGCTTTCCTTTCGTACCTTCGTAGAACCGCGAAGCCGACCCGTAACCCGCGGCGTATATCGCCCCCGTCACGCTGTCGCCGGACGTAAGGGCATCGCGTGCGCGTTCCTCGCGGAGTGCGCGGGCATAGGCAGCAGGCGAAAGCCCGGTGGCACGCTTGAATACCCGCTGGAAGTGCGTGGGCGAATAATCGGTGATCCGGGCCAGCGCGGCGAGCGAAGGCGCATCTTCAGCCTGCCTGATCTCGTCGATTGCGGCCAGCACGGCGGCCTCGTCCCTGGCCACGTCGTCCGGCAGGCATCTCTTGCACGCCCTGAGCCCATGTTCACGTGCGGCTGCGCCGTCGACAAAGAAGCGCACATTGGATCGCGCCGGATGGCGCGCCGCGCAGGAAGGGCGGCAATATATGCCGGTGGTCAGCACGCCGGTGACGAACCGCCCGTCGAAGGAGCGGTCGCGCCGCAATACCGCCTGCCATGCCTTGTCGCTGTCGATCATCCTGCCTGCTCCATAGCCGATTGGAGGACAATGTGCGGATGAATTGCACCGGTCGCATCCCGAAGCTTGCGGTCAAAGCCATTGAACGCCAGAAACGCATCCAATGGGACGCTTCCTTGCTATCTTGCTGACACTCTGGGCGCTCGCCCTGCCCTCGTTCGCCGGAGCGGAACCGGCCGATATCGACGCTTCTGCGCGAGGGGTCGTGCGTGTCGTCATCATCGGAGAAGACGGCGGAGAGCTTTATCCGGTCAGCCACGGTACGGGTTTCGCCGTTACCTCCACCATGATCGTGACAAACGCCCACGTGGTACGCGACGCGATGCGCGACGAGGACCTGCGGGTCGGGATCGTTCCCTCAGGCGGGGCGGATGCGGTCTACGGCCAGATCGTCGCTGCCAGTTCCCGCAACGACCTTGCGCTTGTCCGGCTGACCGGAAATCTGCGCCTGCCGCCCCTCGCCCTGTCCGGCGGCCCTGTGGCCAGTTCGGGCGAGGTGACTAGCGTGGGGTACCCGATGAACGTGGACCGCGCGCAGGGCCTCGACATTTCCGACCTCTTTCGCAGCCAGCCTCCGGTGAAGAGCCGTGGCTTCGTGTCCGGCGAACGCCCCAGCAGGCAATTCGATACCATCCTCCACACCGCGCCCATCGCGCGCGGAAATTCCGGCGGCCCCCTGCTCGACCAGTGCGGCCGCGTCGTCGGGGTCAACAGTTTCGGCGCGGACAATGACGGCGGCGATGCGGAATTCTTCTTTGCCGTGTCCAATCGCGAACTGGTCCCCTTCCTGCGCGCCAACAACATAGAGCCGCGCCTCAACGAGCAGCCCTGCCGCAGCATTGCCGACCTTGAAGAAGCAGAGCGCGAGAGGCTGGAGCGCGAGCAAGCAGAGGCACGCCAGAGCCTCGCCGAACGCGCCGAAGCCACGCGCGAGAAACGCGAGCGCGCGCAGCTGGAAGCCCAGCTTTCCGTCGCCCACGACCGCGAGGATCGCATGGCGCTGGCGTTCATCCTCGTCCTTGTCTCTTTCGGCCTTGGCCTTTGGGCATGGAGCCAGCGGGAGCGGATCGATCCGGAAGCGGAGGATGCCGCGCTCCGGGTGAAGAAGACCAATATCGCCTTCGCCCTCGCGGGTTTCCTCGTAGTGGTGGCCCTCATCGCCTTCCTGACCCGTCCCGGCCTCGACGAGGTGGACCGGCGCGTGGCCGGACTGATGGCAGAAGGCGAAGGGGACGGTGACCGTCCGCTCGCCGGAGAGGAAGGGGGCGACCTTGCGCTGACCTGCCGCCTCGTTCCGGAACGCAGCCGCGTCACCAGCGCCGAGACGCCCGATATCGAATTCGACTGGACCACGGCCGGCTGCGTCAACGAACGCACGCAATACGGATATGCCGCGGGCAATTGGTCGCGGGTTTTCGTCCCGAACGACGAGGACGCGGTGTCAGTGAACAGCTTCGATCCCGATCGCCGTACCTTCAGGTCCGAACGCTATCTCCTCCCGCGCAGTGCCATGACGGCAGCCCGCGAGGCGCGCGCCAAGTATGCTGCGCCCCAATGCGGTGACGATGGCGCCGCGACCAAGCTCGGCGACCTGCAGGGCGAAGTGCTCTCCCAGTTGCCGCAGCAGCCGAACGAGCGCCTGGTCTACGAATGCGTGGCCCGGGACTAGCTCACGCGGCCAGCGGCTCTCCGCTCAGCGTGATCCGGTGCATCTCCCGCGCATAGCCCTGGTAATCGTTCATCGCGTAATGCCAGGTCGTGCGGTTGTCCCAGATGGCGACCGTTCCCGGCTGCCATTCCACCCGGCACTGGTGTTCCGCCTTCATCGCGTGGGCGAACAGCTCCTGTAGCAGGGGCAGGCTCTCCTCGCGGCTCATGCCGGTGAAATTGATCGTGAAGCCCGGATTTACATAGAGCAGTCGCTGTCCGGTGTGCGGGTGACGCACGACTACCGGATGGGTGGCGCCGGTCTTCAATTCCTGCCCACGAAGATCGCTGCCCTGATCGGTCTGCGCATAGATACCGTCAGGCGCATATATATGGTCCGCAGTGTGCCAGGCGGTGAGCCCCTCGATCTTCTCCTTGGTCGTATCCGGCAGGCTTTCAAACGCAGCGCCCATATGCGCCCAAAGCGTATCGCCGCCCGACGGCGGCAGCTCGCGCGCGACTAGGATCGAGCCCATGGCGGGCACCTGGTCGTAGGAATGGTCGGTGTGCCAGCCCCCGCCGATATTGGTCACCTGGTCCTTGCGCTTGCGGACCACGGCAATTTCGGGATGCTCGTCCGTCAGGGGGAAGTAGTTGTTGATGTCAATGCCGCCCCAGCGCCTGGCGAAGGCGATGTGATCCTCTGGCGAAAAGGACTGGTCGCGGAACACCGCTACGCCGTGCCTATATATAAGGTCGCGGATCGCTTCGAGGTCGTGTCTCTCGATCTTCGCCAGTTCGACTCCTGATACCTCGACCCCGCAATGCGGTGCCAGCCGCGTGGTTTCCATGCTCGCTCTCCCTCTAGTAGGAAAGTATGTCCAAGGTTCCTCCACGTTACAAGCTGACTCGGGTTGCCTTCGCCGAGGCCCTTTGCTAGGCGCGCGCCAACCTTGCCGGGGCGACTCATTTTCGCCCACCTCCGGCATGGCACGACAGACCTTTTTTCCGATCCTTAAAGGACGACAGACGCGTGGATATTTCCGCCGGTATTCAGGCTAGCCTGGCAGGGCGTTACGCCTCGGCCCTGTTCGATCTGGCCAGCGAGGCCGGGACCGTAACCGCGGTCGAATCGGACCTCGACAAGCTCGAAGCGGGCCTGGCCGAATCGGCCGAGCTCAAGATGCTGACCACCAATCCGCGCGTCAGCCGCGGCCAGGCCGAAAAGGCACTGTGGGGTGTGGCAGCGATCATGGGCCTGTCCGATCTCACCCAGAAGTTCCTCGGCACGCTGGCGCAGAACCGCCGCCTCGGCCAGCTTCCGGGCATCATCCGCGCGTTCCGCGCCATCGCAGCTGCCCAGCGCGGCGAAGTGACGGCCGAAGTCACCAGCGCCCACGCGCTGACCGATACGCAGCTGGAACAGCTCAAGGCCAGGCTCACCGCGCGTGAGGGCCGCACCGTAAAGCTTACTTCCAAGGTCGACCCCGATCTCCTCGGCGGCCTTGTCGTTACCATCGGATCGAAGCGTATCGACGCCTCGATCCGCACCCGCCTCAATTCCCTCGCCCAGGCGATGAAAGCCTGATCAAAGGACGATAATCATGGATATCCGCGCCGCAGAAATCTCCAAGGTCATCAAGGACCAGATCGCCAATTTCGGCACCGAAGCCGAAGTCAGCGAAGTCGGCTCCGTGCTGTCGGTGGGTGACGGCATCGCCCGCATCCACGGCCTCGACAAGGTCCAGGCCGGCGAAATGATCGAATTCGCCAACGGCGTTCAGGGCATGGCACTGAACCTCGAAGCCGACAACGTCGGTGCCGTTATCTTCGGTTCGGACCAGGACATCGGCGAAGGCGACACGGTCAAGCGTACCGGCACCATCGTGGACGTTCCGGTCGGCAAGGGCCTGCTCGGCCGCGTGGTCGACGCTCTCGGCAACCCGATCGACGGCAAGGGCCCGATCGAAGCCACCGAACGCCGCCGCGTCGAAGTGAAGGCGCCGGGCATCATCCCGCGTGAATCGGTTTCGGAACCGGTGCAGTCGGGCCTCAAGGCCATCGACGCGCTCGTTCCCGTCGGCCGCGGCCAGCGCGAACTGATCATCGGTGACCGCCAGACCGGCAAGTCCGCCGTCGCGATCGATACCTTCATCAACCAGAAGGAACTGAACGCGGGCGACGACGAGGGCAAGAAGCTCTACTGCGTCTATGTCGCCGTCGGCCAGAAGCGCTCGACCGTCGCACAGATCGTCAAGCAGCTCGAAGAAAACGGCGCGATGGAATATTCGATCGTCGTCGCCGCGACCGCTTCGGAGCCCGCTCCGCTGCAGTACCTCGCACCCTACACCGGCTGCGCGATGGGTGAATTCTTCCGCGACAACGGCATGCACGCCGTCATCGTGTACGACGACCTTTCGAAGCAGGCCGTCGCTTACCGCCAGATGTCGCTCCTGCTGCGTCGTCCTCCGGGCCGCGAAGCCTATCCGGGCGACGTTTTCTACCTGCACAGCCGCCTGCTCGAGCGCGCGGCGAAGATGAGCAAGGCAAACGGCGGCGGCTCGCTGACCGCACTGCCGATCATCGAAACGCAGGCAGGCGACGTGTCGGCCTACATCCCGACCAACGTGATCTCGATCACCGACGGCCAGATCTTCCTCGAAACCGACCTGTTCTACCAGGGCATCCGTCCGGCAATTAACGTCGGCCTGTCGGTTTCGCGCGTCGGCGGCGCTGCCCAGACGAAGGCGATGAAGAAGGTCTCGGGCTCGATGAAGCTCGACCTCGCGCAGTACCGTGAAATGGCTGCCTTCGCGCAGTTCGGCTCGGACCTCGACGCCGCAACGCAGAAGCTGCTGAACCGCGGTGCACGCCTGACCGAACTGCTGAAGCAGGCACAGTTCTCGCCGATGCCATTCGAAGAGCAGACCGTGTCGATCTTCGCCGGTACCAATGGCTACCTCGACGATATCGCGGTCAACCGTGTCAACGACTACGAAGCGCAGATGCTGAGCTACATGCGCAGCGAACACGCCGACGTGCTCAAGGAAATCCGCGAGACCGGCAAGTTCGAAGACGACGTGAAGAACAAGGTCGTCGACGCGCTTAAGACCTTCGCCAAGCAGTTCGCTTAAGCCCCAAGAGCACACGAGATAGGGAGCCGAAATGGCTAGCCTCAAGGAACTCAAGGGTCGGATCAACTCGGTCAAGTCGACCCAGAAGATCACCAAGGCCAAGCAGATGGTCGCAGCCGCAAAGCTGCGCCGTGCGCAGGCGGCTGCCGAAGCGGCACGCCCCTATGCCGAACGCCTGTCGGGCGTGATGGCATCGCTCGCCGCAAAGGTGAGCGGCGACAGCGCCCCGCTGCTGCTGCGCGGCACCGGTTCGGACAAGCGCCACCTGCTGGTGGTCGTGAACACCGACAAGGGCCTGTGCGGCGGTCTCAACGCCAACATCGTCAAGGCCGCCAAGGCCAAGGCGCGGGCACTGATTGCCGAAGGCAAGGACGTGACCTTCTACCTCGTCGGCAAGAAGGGCCGTGCCCCGATCAAGCGCGACTTTGCCGACAAGATCGAAAAGCACTTCGACACCTCGAACGTCCGCCAGCCGGGCTTCGAAGAAGCCGAGGCCATCGCTGACGACCTGCTCGAACGTTTCGAGAAGGGCGAATTCGACGTCGCACATCTCGTCTACCCGATCTTCAAGTCGGCACTGGCGCAGGACCCGACCGTGGACCAGCTTATCCCCGTCCCCTCGCCCGAAGGCGCGGTC
>NZ_WTYF01000003.1:0-32500 GCF_009827315.1 Qipengyuania gaetbuli | reverse complement strand
CATCCTCGATACCGGCGCTCAGTACTCCTTTGGCAACCCGGCGCTGCTGCGCAGGATGATGAAGCGTTCGCGCGCGGGCGACCGCAACGAGCTGGTGACGTCGGACGTCCACGGCGAGATGCTGCGCAGCGACCTCGCCTTCGCCAAGGAGATCATCATCGGCGGCGCGACCATCACCAATGCGACCATCGGCTTTGCCGACAGCCCGGCGTTCAAGGCGCTGGGCTATACCGACAAGCCGGCGCTGATCCTTGGCATGCACAACCTTGCATTATTCGAGCGGGTGGCGATTGACTTCTCGACCCAGCGCGTCCTGTTCGACCTGCCGCGCGATGCGACGCCCAATTCGATCCTCAACCGCAGGTTCAACGCCACCCGCATGGGGACCTGAGCTTGCCCGCGAGCGCTCCGCGCCCCACATAGCGCGCCATGCCGCCCGAGACGAAACCGCAGGACGAGACCGCCGACGCCGAAAGCTGGGCGACGCTGCGGCGTTTCCTTCCCTATCTCTGGCCGAAGGATAATCCGCGCCTGAAGCGGCGCATCATCGGCGCGATGGTATTCGTGCTAGCGGCCAAGGCGACGACGCTCGCCCTGCCCTTTGCCTACAAGCGCGCAGTCGATTCCATGACCACGCCGGCGAACGAGGCGGCAATGGTCGCCCTCGCCTTCGTCATTGCCTATGCCGCCGGCCGCTTTGCCGGCGTGGCATTCGACAATCTGCGCAACATCACTTTCGAGCGCGTCGGGCAGGACGCGACGCGCCAGCTGGCCGAGGACGTCTTTGCGCGGCTGCACCAGCTGTCGCTCCGCTTCCACCTCTCGCGCCGGACCGGCGAGATCACCAAGACCATCGAGCGCGGCACCAAGAGCATCGACGTCATGCTCTACTTCCTGCTCTTCAACATCGCGCCGACCGCGATCGAACTGCTGGCGGTCGGTGTCATCTTCTACATCAACTTCGGCTGGGAACTGGTGGCCGCGACCGGCGTGACCGTGGCCGCCTATATCGTCGTCACCCGCAAGATCACCGAATGGCGCAACGAGCTGCGGCGCCGGATGAACGAACTCGACGGAACGGCACTGTCGCGGTCGGTCGACAGCCTGCTCAATTACGAGACGGTCAAATACTTCTCCGCCGAGGAGCGCGAGCGTGCCCGTTACGGCGAGGCGACCCATGCCTGGGCCGAGGCTGCCATCAGGTCCGAAAACTCGCTGGGCCTCCTCAACATCAGCCAGGCCATGATCATGAACCTGCTGATGGGCGGCGCGATGGCCTTTACGGTCTGGGGCTGGAGCAAGGGCCAGCTGACCACGGGCGACCTCGTGCTGGTGAACACTTATCTCATCCAGCTCTTCCGCCCGCTCGACATGCTGGGCATGGTCTATCGCACGGTCAGGCAGGGCATCATCGACATGGCCGCCATGTTCGACCTGATCGATACCGACGTGGAGGTGCGCGATGCACCCAGCGCCCCTGCCCTTGTGGTGAAGCGCCCGACCATCTCCTTCGAGGATGTCGTCTTCGGCTACGAGCAGGATCGCACGATCCTCAAGGGCCTCAGCTTCGAAGTGCCGGCGGGCAACCATGTCGCCATCGTCGGTCCCTCCGGCGCAGGCAAGAGCACTATCGCGCGCCTGCTGTTCCGCTTCTACGACCCGCAGTCGGGGCGCATCCTGATCGACGGGCAGGATATTGCGCAGGTCACCCAGAAGAGCCTGCGCGCCCAGATCGGTATCGTCCCGCAGGACAGCGTGCTGTTCAACGAGTCGATCGGGTACAACATCGCCTACGGGCGCGAGGGCGCCACCGAGGAAGAAGTCAACGCCGCGGCGCAGGCATCGGCCATCCTGCCTTTCATCGAACGCCTGCCGCAGGGCTTCGACACCGAAGTGGGCGAACGCGGCCTGAAGCTTTCGGGCGGCGAGAAGCAGCGCGTCGCCATTGCGCGCACGCTGGTGAAGAACCCGCCGATCCTGCTGCTCGACGAGGCGACGAGCGCGCTCGACAGCCGAACCGAGCAGGACATCCTGCGCACGCTGCACCGTGTGAGCGAGGATCGCACCACGCTCGCCATCGCGCACCGCCTCTCGACCATCGCCGATGCCGACCGCATCCTGGTACTCGACCAGGGGCGCCTTGCAGAGAGCGGGACGCACGCGCAGCTGCTGCGCCAAGGCGGCCTTTATGCCGAGATGTGGGCGCGCCAGCAGGCCGAAAGCGAAGCCGAGAGCGAGGCGGCGGAATAGGAATTCTGCCCCCCGCGGGGTTGTGTTGCACTGCAACATCCTTAAACGGGCGAGCAACATTCTTCGCGCGCGCCCGTGTGCGCCCAATCCTTTCACGAACGGATATTCGTCATGCTCGACCTCAGCGCGCTTCGCCGCGACTGGCTCTCCAACATCCGCGCCGACGTGCTTGCAGGCATCGTCGTCGCGCTGGCCCTCATCCCGGAAGCGATCGGATTCTCGATCATCGCGGGCGTCGATCCGCGCGTAGGCCTCTATGCCTCGGTCGCGATCGCCATGGTCATCGCCTTTACCGGCGGGCGGCCCGGCATGATCAGCGCCGCGACGGCCGCCGTGGCGGTCGTCGTCGTGCCGCTGGTGCGGGACCACGGGGTCGAATATCTCTTCGCCGCGACCATTTTGATGGGCGTGTTCCAGGGCATTGCCGCCCTGCTCCGCCTCGACCTGCTGATGCAGTTCGTCTCGCGCTCGGTCATCACCGGCTTCGTCAACGCGCTCGCGATCCTGATCTTCATGGCGCAGCTGCCGCAGCTGACCAACATGGGCTGGGAAACCTATGCCATGGTCGCCGCCGCGCTGGCGATCATCTATCTCTTCCCCAAGCTGACCACCACCGTGCCGAGCCCGCTGGTGGCGATCATCGTGCTCACCGCGCTTAGCATCTATATCGACGCGCCGGTCAACACGGTCGCCGACATGGGCGAACTGCCCGAAGGCCTGCCGTACTTCATGCTGCCCGACGTGCCCCTGACGTGGGAAACGCTGGCCATCATTGCCCCCTATTCGGCGACCATGGCCGCGGTCGGCCTGCTCGAATCGCTGCTGACTGCGCAGATCGTCGACGACATGACGCACACGGGATCGGACAAGCGCCGCGAAAGCGCGGGGCAAGGCGTCGCCAATATCGTGGCCGCCATGTTCGGCGGGATGGGCGGCTGCGCGATGATCGGCCAGTCGGTCATCAACGTGACCAGCGGCGGCCGCACGCGCCTGTCGACCTTTACCGCCGGCTTTGCGCTACTGGTCCTGCTGGCCGTGCTGGGCGACCTTGTCGGGCAGGTTCCGATGCCCGCGCTGGTGGCGATCATGATCATGGTGTCGATCGGCACCTTCTCGTGGAACTCGATCCCCAACATCGGCAAGCACCCGTGGCAGTCGAGCGTGGTGATGGTCACGACTGTCGTGGTCGTGGTCGCGACGCACAACCTCGCGCTCGGCGTGCTGGCCGGCGTCGTCCTGTCGGGCGTGTTCTTCACACACAAGGTGATGACTATGTTCGATGTCGTTCGCACCCGCGAGGGAGACACTGCGACCTATTGGGCCAAGGGCCAGATCTTCTATGCCAGCGTCGAGCGCTTCGAAGCCGCGCTAGGCCCCGAGAGCCAGATGCCCGATCCGGCAGACCATGTGATCATCGATGTCAGCAAGGCGCACTTCTGGGACATCTCGGCCGTGGGCGCGCTCGACAAGGTGGTCGAACGCATGCGCCGCAATGGTCGTAGTGTGCAGGTCGTCGGCCTCAATCGTGCAAGCGCCGACCTGGTCGACAAGTTCGCGCTGACCGACAAGACGGGGGTGGAGATCGGCCTGGCACCCCACCCCTAGGGGGAATTTGCCCTTGCACCTGCTGGCCGGTGCCTCATACTCCCGCCCATGGGCGAGAGGAAAGTACCGGTATTCCTTGGCAGGATCGCGGCACATTTGCGCGAACAGAACTGGTTCGCGCTCGGCGCCGAATTCGTGATCGTCGTGCTCGGCGTTTTTCTCGGCCTGCAGGCTGCGAACTGGAACGAGGAGCGGCAGGACCGCAAGGACGAGGAAGCCATCTTGGCGCGGCTCCAGGACGAGACTGCCACGTTGCTCGGCGCGGTGCGCGAGGAGAGGGAATACCTCCAGGCGAATGCAGACACCATGGCGCAGGCCAGGTCCGTCATCTTCTCGCAGGCCGAGTCGCGCCCGCTTACCGAAGCGGAATGCAG
Source organism: Qipengyuania gaetbuli (assembly GCF_009827315.1). Classification (NCBI taxonomy): domain Bacteria; kingdom Pseudomonadati; phylum Pseudomonadota; class Alphaproteobacteria; order Sphingomonadales; family Erythrobacteraceae; genus Qipengyuania; species Qipengyuania gaetbuli. The sequence goes on along the minus strand of NZ_WTYF01000003.1, from coordinate 28,271 downwards.
GGCCGTAGCCGGCTCCCACGTCTATCGCCGGGAAGCCGATCAGTTGCCGATCCTCGAGGAGATGCTGGCCACCGGGCGGTTCGACCGCGTGCAAGACGAGACGATCAAAAGCCAGCTGCGCAGCTACATCATCTTCCGCGACCGACAGCGCGGCAATCACGAGGAGAGGACGAACGAGCTGTTCCGCCTCTACAGCCGCCACCCAGAAGCGATCCGGATCACGCTGGTTCCGAGGGAAGAGGATACAAGTCCCGATTTCGGATTCATGAGCGACGAAGAGACCAAGTGGACCCCGCAATGCGATGTTGCCCGCATGCGCTCAAACCAGCAATTCCTCAACGAGCTGTTCGACAACATGGGGCGCAGGAACCACGTACTGATGGGCTACGACGAGCGCGAAGCCATCCTGACCGAATTGCAGGAGCGACTGGACGCGCTGCTGGGATTGTGAAGTCCGCCTAGAGGTCGGCGCTGTCCTGTAGGATCTTGAGGACTGTCATCGCCCGCTTGCTGTGCGCGGCGGGCACGAAAGCGTGGTCGTGATGGAAGGCTGCGACCATGTTGCAGGCAATGCCCGCATCGGCGAGCGCGGTGGCAACAGCCGCAGTAAGCCCCACGCCTTCGAGGTCGGAATGCACCATCAGCGTGATGCGCGCGAAGTCGGGGCCGTCCAGTCCCGCCTCATCCGCCAGTTCTGCCGGAACGATGGCGGTCACGCCCTCGTCCTCGCGGAAAGTGCCGATGGCGGCGCCCAGCAATTCGGGCGCCTTGTCGGGCGTGACCGTCACGAACCTCCAGAGCTGTGTGTCGAGCCGCGGCGCCATGGCCGCGATCATTGCCTGGGTCTGGAAGATGGTTTCGGGCATCAGAGGATGTACTTGCTCAGATCGGCGTCGCCCGCAAGGTCGTCGAGCCGTTCGCGGACATAGGCGGCATCCACGGTCACCGTCTCGCCCTTGTGCTCTTCCGCCTCGAAGCTGATGTCTTCCAGCAGGCGTTCCATCACAGTCTGCAGGCGCCGCGCACCGATATTCTCGACGCTTTCGTTCACCCGCGCCGCGATCTTGGCGACTTCGGCAATGGCATCGTCGGTGATTTCGAGCGTGACCTCTTCGGTCCCGATCAGGGCGCGGTACTGTTCGACGAGGTTGGCGCGCGTCTCGGTGAGGATGCGCACGAAGTCTTCTTCCGTCAGCGCGCGCAGTTCGACGCGGATCGGCAGGCGACCCTGGAGTTCGGGCAGCATGTCCGACGGCTTGGCGACGTGGAACGCGCCCGAAGCGATGAAAAGCACATGGTCGGTTTTCATCGGGCCGTACTTGGTGGCCACCGTCGTGCCCTCGATCAGCGGCAGCAAGTCGCGCTGCACGCCTTCGCGGCTGACCGAACCGCCGCGCACGTCGGAAACGGCAATCTTGTCGATCTCGTCGAGGAAGACGATACCATTGGTTTCCGCATTCTCCAGCGCGACGCGGTGCACGTCGTCCTGGTCCATGCGCTTCTCGGCCTCTTCCTCGACCAGCTTGTCCCACGCATCGGGGACCTTGAGCTTGCGCCGCTTGGTCGGCGTGCGGCCCATCGCCTTGCCGAGCATGTCGGACAGGTCGATCATGCCGACATTGCCGGGCATGCCGGGAATTTCCATGTTGCTGGCCGGCTGGTCCTTGACGTCGATCTCGACCTCGGTCTCGTTCATCGCGTTCTGGACGATGCGTTCGCGGAAAGCCTCGCGCGTCGCCTCGCTGGCATTCTCGCCGACGAGCGCGTTGAGCAGGCGGTCCATCGCCGCCTGGCTGGCCGCTTCGCGCACGGCTTCGCGGCGGCGTTCCTTTTCCAGCCGGATGGCCTCTTCGACGAGGTCGCGGGCGATCTGTTCGACGTCGCGGCCGACATAGCCGACCTCGGTGAACTTGGTCGCTTCGACCTTCACGAACGGTGCCTCGGCCAGCTTGGCGAGGCGGCGGCTGATCTCGGTCTTGCCGCAGCCCGTGGGGCCGATCATGAGGATGTTCTTGGGCGTCACCTCGTCGCGCAGGTCCGCGGCAAGGCGCTGGCGGCGCCAGCGGTTGCGCAGCGCCACGGCAACGGCGCGCTTGGCGTCCTTCTGCCCGATGATATGCTCGTCGAGCGCGGCGACGATCGCCTTGGGTGTCAGATTGTCCATGTAAGTGCTCAGACCTCTTCGAGGGTCACATTGCCATTGGTGAAGACGCAGATGTCGGCGGCGACCTTCATGGCCTTGCGCGCGATGACTTCGGGATCGTCTTCGTATTCGGCGATCGCCTTGGCCGCGGCGAGCGCGTAATTCCCGCCCGAGCCGATGGCGGTGATGCCGCCTTCCGGTTCCAGCACGTCGCCATTGCCGGTCAGGACGAGGAGGTTGTCCTTGTCCGCCACGATCATCAGCGCTTCGAGATTGCGCAGGTACTTGTCGGTGCGCCAGTCCTTGGTCAGCTCGACCGCGGCGCGCAGCAGCTGACCGCTGTACTGTTCGAGCTTCTTTTCCAGCCGTTCGAACAGGGTGAAGGCATCGGCGGTGGCACCGGCGAAACCGGCGACGACCTTGCCGCCTTCACCGATCCGGCGAACCTTGCGGGCATTGGGCTTCATGACCGTGTTGCCCATGGAGACCTGTCCGTCCCCGGCAACGACGATGCGATCGCCCTTGCGTACCCCGATGATGGTGGTGCCGTGCCACTTGGTCAGGCCGTGGCGGTTTTCTCTATCGTCCATGCGGCGCGATATGGGGTGCGCCGCAACAGGGTCAAGCGATCAGCTTCCCGGACCCTGCTGTCCTCCGAGGCCCGGCTGGCCCACGGTGCCGATATTTCCGAACAGGTCTTCGAGGAAACCGCGCTCGCGGCCGAGCGTCGGCGTCTCGTCGCCATCTGGCGAGAGATAGACGACCTTTTCGAGGCCCGTGCGGTCGGCGGAGATCACGTTGCCGGACGCATCGAACTTGACCGCCAGCACCTGGTGTTCGCGAATGCTCGGGCGCACGAAGGGCTTACGGCCCGTCGTGCTCGACACGTAATACCAGGTCGGATCGCCGAATTGGCTGGTGAAGGTCGGGCGGCCAAGCGTGGCGGCCACGCTGCGCTCGTTGTCGATGCCCGGCTGGACCGTGCCGACCAGGATGCTGTCGACGATATAGCCGCGCGATTCGTTGATCGAACTGCAGGCGGTGGTGGCGAGGCCTGCCGCGAGGACCGCGGCGATACCGAAAATCTTGGACCTGTTCATGGGAACAGCGTGTCTCCATCCTGGCGGCGCGCTTGGCCTTGTCGCCAGCGCATCCTATATGCGGCCCACGCCCTAAACCGCTGGGACGTAGCTTGCAACGTGCGTGTCGTGCTGCGGTGGGGATGGCGGCTTGAATTGCCGCTGAACGATTGAACAGAAAGAAGCATTAGATGTCCTTCCTATCCCGTCTTTTCGGAACGCAAGCCGACCCGCGCGAACAGTGGCGCCCCCTGTGGCACCGCGTCGTGGAAGAAGCGCGCGATCCCGACTGGTACCGGATGTGCGGCGTTGCCGACACGGTCGAAGGCCGGTTCGACATGGTCACGCTTGCCCTCAGCCTCGCACTGCTGCGGATGGAAAAGGATGCGGACCTCGCACCCCACACCGCCCTGCTGACCGAACTGTTCGTCGAAGACATGGAAGGCCAGCTGCGTGAAGCGGGCATCGGCGATCCCACGGTGGGCAAGAAAATCGGCACTCTCATGAGCACCATGGGCGGGCGCCTCGGCGCCTATCGCAAGGCGCTGGCCGATGAGGACCGCGCGGCGCTGGCCGATGCGGTCCGCCGCAACGTCACCATGGCGCAGGAAGACGAGGCCGAGGCGCTGGCGGAACGCATGATCCGCCTCGACAAGCGCCTTTCGCGGACCAGCGCCGACGAGTTGCGCAAGGGCGAGTTCGCCGCATGAGCGCACCCGAACTCTCGCGCATGATCAAGCCGCGCGCGCTTCCCCCGGGCGAGATGGCTATCGAGGCGAGCGAGGTGGAGCGCGCTGCACTCGCCGCCCGGTTCGGCATCACGGCCCTGCCCGCATTGTCGGCCCGCGTGTCCTTCGAACCCAAGGGCGAGGCAGTTATTGCGCGTGGCAGTCTTGCGGCAAGCGTCGAGCAGCCTTGCGCGGTCAGCCGCGAGGATTTCGTTTACGAGGTGGCCGAGGAGTTCGAGTTGCGCTTCGTCCCCGCGAGCGCGCCCGCGGCGCACGAAGCGGACGAGGAATTCGAACTGAGCTCCGACGACCTCGACGAGATTGAATACGAGGGCGAAGCCCTCGATATCGGCGAGGCAATCGCGCAGGAACTGGGCCTTGCCATCGACCCCTATCGCGAAGGCCCCGACGCCGACCGCGTGCGCGCGGCAAAGGGCATCGAAAGCGACGAGGACCGCAAGCCCAGCGGCCCGCTGGCAGAAGCGCTGGCGGCGCTGAAGAAATAGAGAGCGCAAAAGAAAAGGGCCGCGCGATGGCGGCCCTCTTCTGTGTGTCTGCCGGCGATCAGAACGGGATGTCGTCGTCGAGATCGTCGTAGTTCGAGCCGCCGCCAGACTGGCTGCCGGACGACCCGCCGCCCTGGTTCCAACCGCCGCCCGAGCCACCGCCCGACGAACCACCGCCCTGGTCCCAACTGCCACCGCCGCCACCGCCGCCGCGGTTGCCGCCGCCACCTTGGGCGCCGTCGAGCATGGTCAGCGTGCCGTTCATGCCGCGGATCACGACTTCGGTCGAATAGCGGTCATTGCCCGACTGGTCCTGCCACTTGCGGGTCTGCAGCTGGCCTTCGATGTAGACCTTGGAACCCTTGCGCAGGAAGCGTTCGACCACGCCGACAAGACCTTCGGAAAAGATCGCGACGGTGTGCCATTCGGTCCGCTCCTGGCGTTCGCCGGTGTTGCGGTCCTTCCAGGTTTCGGTGGTGGCAACGCGCAGGTTCGCGACCTTGCCGCCGTTCTGGAAGCTGCGGATTTCCGGGTCTGCGCCCAGATTTCCGATCAGCATGACTTTGTTGAGGCTACCGGCCATCGAATCGTTCCTTCGTAACTTGTTGGCACGTGGCCTAACGAAGCGAGCGAGTCGGTTCTAGGGCGCGAGCAAGCTTTCCACCGAAGCGGAGCTAAAGCCCCAGGCTCACCGCGATCCAGTAGGTCGCCCCCGCCGCCAGCCATGCCAGCGCGAAGAGATAGCCGACCATGACGGCGGGCCATTTCCACCCGTTCGTCTCGCGCCGGGCGACCGCGATGGTCGACAGGCACTGCGGGGCGAAGACGAACCACGCAAGGAAGGCCAGCGCGGTCGGCAGGCTCCACAGCGCGGCGATCTGGGCGGTCACTCCCTGCGCGGCGAGTTCCTCGTCCTCGGCATCGACGGCGTAGGTCGTGGCAAGCGCGGAGACGGCCACCTCGCGCGCAGCAATGGCCGGCACGATGGCGAGGCTCATTTCGCGGTTGAAGCCTACGGGCGCGAGCACCGGGTGCAGGGTATCGGCGATCGCGCCTGCAAAGCTCGCATCGAGCTGGCTCTCGCCGGCTTCCGCCTTGGGGAAGCTGAGGAGCACCCACAGCGCGATCGTGGCGACGAATATGATCGTACCGGCGCGGCGCAGGAAGACCCAGGCGCGCTGCCACAGGCCGATGAGGAGGTCCTTAAGACGCGGCAGCTGGTAGCGCGGCAGCTCCATGATGAAGCCCGAGGCCGCGCCCTTGGTGACCGTGCGGCGCAGCACCAGCGCGACCGCCATGGCTCCGACGATACCGGCGACATAGAGCGCGAACAGGACAAGGCCCTGGAGGCCCACGCCCAGCCCGACGCTGGTCTGCGGGATAACTGCGGCGATGACCACGGCATAGACCGGCAGGCGCGCCGAACAGGTCATCAGCGGGGCGATCAGGATGGTGGTCAGCCGGTCCTTGGGATCAGAGATCGAGCGCGTCGCCATGATGCCGGGAATGGCGCAGGCAAAGCTCGACAGCAGCGGAATGAAGCTGCGGCCCGACAGGCCGACGCTCGCCATAAGCCGGTCCATAAGGAAGGCCGCGCGCGCCATGTAGCCGCTCGCTTCCATGACCAGGATGAAGAAGAACAGGATGATGATCTGCGGCAGGAAGACCACGACCGAGCCCACGCCCGCCAGTACACCTTCGGTCAGGAAATCGCGCAGCAGGCCTTCGGGCAGCGTGTCGGAGACACCTTGCGAGATGACGCCCACCCCGCCTTCCAACGCATCGGCAAAGGGGGTCGCCCAGGCGAACACGGCCTGGAAGACCACGAACAGCAGGCTGAACAGGATGAACGGCCCGATCCAGGGATTGAGCAGCACGCGGTCAACGCCGTTCTCGATCGTATGACGGGTCGATTTCGACAGGATAGCGGCGCGGGCCATGTGCTTGGCGGACAGGCGCCGTTCGGGCAGCGTGACATGCCAGCGCGTGTGCGCTTCCTCGTCCGCGTGTGTTTCGGCCTCGGCGATCGCGTCGGTCAGTTCGGCAAGACCCTTGCGGCGCACTGCCACGGTCGGGATCACCGGCACGCCCAGCGCCTGAGACAGCGCCGCCGGGTCGAGCGTCAGCCCGTCACGTTCGGCAAGGTCGACCATGTTAAGCGCGACAACCGTGGGCCGCCCCAGTTCGAGCACTTCCTGCGCGAAGACGAGATGCTGTTCGAGATTGGCCGCATCAAGCACCAGAATGATGACGTCGGGGACAGCCTCGCCCTCGAATGTGCCCTTGACCACGTCGCGGGTGACCGCCTCGTCCGGGCTGGCGGCATCGAAGCTGTAGGAGCCGGGAAGGTCGAGCAGTTCGACCGGTTCGCCGCTCGGCAGGACCAGGCGGCCCGCCTTGCGCTCCACCGTGACGCCCGCATAATTCGCGATCTTCTGGCGTGCGCCGGTCAGCGCGTTGAAGAGCGCGGACTTGCCCGAATTGGGATTGCCTAAAAGGGCTGCGGTGCGCTTGCGGCTCATGCTGCTTCCACCTCGATCGCCTTCGCGTGGACGCGGCGGATAGCGATGGTCATGTTGCCGAGGCGCAGCGCCAGCGGGTCGCGCGTGCCGAACACTCCGCGGTGGATTACGGCGACGTCGGCCCCCTCGTCCACGCCGAGGGCGCGCAGGCGCTTGCCTTCGTCCTCGGCCAGGCTGGGCCAATCCACGGCGACGATCCGCGCCGCTGTTCCGCTTTCGAGAGCGTCCAGAGTCATGCGGGCCGCCCTGTCAGATCGCTGCGCTTATTGCAACTGGTTATCAATAGCGGCGATTAGCGCGCCGGATAGCGCAGGCGGCCGAGGAAGCGCGACAGGCTGAAGGTCTCTCTTTCGGGGTTGAGCCACTTGGCCTTCACCTTCTCGAATTTCATCACCCCTTCGATGCGCCGGTCGAGGAAGGCGCGTGTTTCCGCCTTGCCCTCGCTCTCGTCCTCGACGAACACGGCCAGCGTCGCACCGTAAATCGAGGCGAGGATCGCGCGCTTGGTATAGTGGTTGTAGTCGGTCGCCGTATCGCCGGCGAGCCGCCACATCAGGTCGGCGGTCTGCCAGCCGCGCTTCGCCGAAGCAGGTGCGTTATGCGGCATCGCCATGATGGAGAGCGCGCGGCGCAGCGCCTCCTCCTGGCCTGCCACCGCATCGAAGCGGAACTGGACGAGGCTGCGGATGCGCTCGCGGATCTTCATCGGGCCGATAACGTCTTCGGGTAAGGCAGCGGCCATCGCCAGGTCGACCGCCTCGATCCAGGCGAAGACCATGTCGATCGCACCGCCCTTGAAGGCAAGGCGCGCGACATCGATGTCCGCGCCCATCTGGTCCGCCGCCATTTCGAGCGCGGCATCGCTCCACCCGTCGAAGATGGCGGCATCGGCAATGGCCGGAGCCAGCGCGAGGCGCAGTTCGTCGAGCGTCAGGTCGGCGATATCGGTAGCGGCGGTGTCAGCCATCAGTTCGGCCCGTAGGTTTCGGCCTGCTTGCCGCGCGCCTCTTCAGCGGCAGTGATGGCCGCCATGACCTTGCTGTCGTCGCCCATCAGCTTGGCATAGTCGCGCGCCGTGCGGCCTGAATTGTCCGTCCGGTCGAGATTGGCGCCGGCCTTGATGAGCACTTCGATCATGGCGACGTCGCGGCGGTGGATCGCGCTGATCAGCGGGGTTTCACCCGCGACATTGCGCACGTCCACATCCGCCCCGCCCTGGGCCAGCCGTTCGACCCCTTCGACGAAGCCGAGCTGGGCGGCGATCTGCAAGGGAGTGACGCCGTTGCGGTCGGCGATGTTCGGATTGGCGCCGCGCTGCAGCAGGAAGCGCACCCAGGTCAGGTCACGCCGTTCGGCCACGGCATGGAGGCCCGTCTCGCCCGTGGTGATGTCGCGTGCATTGACGATGGTCGAGCCCGGCTCGTCCAGCAGCTGCGTCGCGGTGTCTCCGTCGCGCTTGCGGACCGCCTCGAGGAATTTCGAGCCGTCCGAGCGTTGCTGCCCCGCCACCGGGGTGGCCACGAGGGCGACCATGCCGAATGCCAGGGCCAGGAAACGGGATACCGGATTTACGCGCACCTTGGACTTTCTCCTTGCGGAATTTACGTCTGAGAACAGTTGGCCTGCCCTTGAATACGGGCGCTTAGCAGACCATGAACCATGCTGTCATGCCCCACAAATTCACTGTTGCCCTGACCGCCCTCCTTCTCGCCTCCTGCAATGCCGCACCGGCAGAGGAACCGCCGCTGGCCGGCGCTGCCATCGGGGGCGATTTCACCCTCATCGGCGAAGACGGCAGCGACGTTTCGTGGAGCGATTTTTCGGGCAAGTACCGCATCGTCTATTTCGGCTATGCCTTCTGCCCCGATATCTGCCCGACCGATGTCCAGCGCGCGATGGCGGGCCTCAAGCAGTTCGAGGAGGATTCGCCCGACCTCGGCGCGAAGATCCAGCCGCTCTTCGTCACGGTCGACCCTGCGCGCGACACGCCCGAAGTGGTCGCGGAATTCACCGACGCCTTCCATCCGCGCCTGATCGGCCTCACCGGCAGCGAAGCGGACATCAAGGCCACGGCGGACAAGTTCGCGGTCTATTTCACCCGCGGCGCCGACAGCGAGGCCGGCGGATATCTGATGGACCACTCGAACATCACCTACCTCTTTGCGCCGGACGGCTCGCCACTGGCCATGCTGCCGACCGACCAGGGGCCGGAAGCGGTGAAGGCGGAACTGGACAAATGGGTGCGCTGAGAGACCGCTTCTGGGAGCTGCCGCTGGCCAAGCTCAACCAGGAGGAATGGGAAGCGCTGTGCGACGGCTGCGGCCGCTGCTGCCTGCACAAGGTCGAATACGAGGACACGGGCGAGATCGAGGAGACGAACGTCGCCTGCACCCTGCTCGATTGCCAGACCGCGCGCTGCAAGGACTACAAGAACCGCAAGGCCTTCGTGCCCGACTGCCTGCGCCTGACGCTGAAGCTGGTCGACAAGGTGCCATGGCTGCCCGATACCTGCGCCTATCGCCGCCGTGCCGACGACCGGCCGCTACCAGGCTGGCATTACCTGCTCACGGGCGACCGCGAGGCGGTGATCCGCGCAGGCGTATCCGTTGCCGGACGCGTGATCAGCGAGGACGAGGCAGGCCCGCTCGAACACCACATCGTCGAATGGGGTGACGGCGAGGACGACGGGGAAGAGGCAGCGGCATGATCGAGTGGCTGCGGGGCGAGGCGCTTGAGCCGGAAATCACCATCGCCGGCCGTTCGCTCCCGATCGAGATAAGGCGCCATCCGCGCGCGCGGCGGCTGACCTTGCGGCTTGCCCCAGACGGCAGCGCCGTGCGCATCACCCTGCCGCGCTGGTGTGCCAGCAAGGAAGCCATCGCGTTTGCCCATGCGCGCGCCGCATGGCTCGAAGTCCAGCTGGCCAAGGTGCCCGAAGCGCACGACCCGGTTGCCAGCGGCACCCTGCCCTATCGCGGGGAGGAAATCGCCATCGACTGGCGCGCCGATGCGCCGCGCAGGCCGGTGCTGGCCGACGGCAGGCTTACGCTGGGCGGGCCGGAGGATACGCTCGCAAGGCGCCTGCAGCGCTGGCTCGAAGCCGAGGCGGAGCGGCACTTTTCCGATGATGCCGCGCAATATTGCGCCCGTGCCGGCCTTGCCGTCGCGCCCGTCCGCCTGACCCGCGCCAAGCGGCGCTGGGGCAGCTGTTCGAGCGAAGGCGTGCTGCGCCTCAACTGGCGGCTGGTAATGGCTCCCGACCACGTGCGCCGTTCGGTGGTTGCGCACGAGGTCGCACACCTCGTCCATTTCGACCACAGCCCGGCTTTCCACGCGCTGCTCGACCGCCTGTTCGAAGGGGAGGTGGAGGAGGCGAACGCCTGGCTCTCGCGCCACGGCCGCAAGTTGTACGCCAGCTTCAGCTAGCGGAAAGCCGCTGCGTCTACTATCTCGGCCCCATGCGTTACTTCAGACGAGTGAACCCAGTCGGCGGTGTGGCCGACTTCTGGTCCTATATCCGCCAGCCCCAGCCCTATCGCTGGGCGTTCCTGGCGCTGTCGGTCGCTTTCTGCGTCGGCCTGATTTCGATCCTGACGCACGAGCGCGTTTTCATGCCGCCGGAGGAATTCGAGGTCGAATATATCCGCACCTTTGCCGAAGGCCGGACCGACGAGGAAATCCGCCAGTCCAACGTCGAGAACCAGCGCCGCAAGGAAGAGCGCCAGGCGGAACTCGACCGGATCGAGCAGGAAAAGCGTGATCTCTATCGCCGTGTGGGCGCTGCCACTGGCGTCGATACGACCGCCGCCGAAGCCAAGGCCGAGGCCGAACGCGCCGCCGCCGAAAAGGCCGAGCGCGAGCGGCTCGAACGGCTCTTCGGTGAACGCCAGCAGGCTACGGACAAGCCGGTTGCAGACACCGCCGACTGACGCGCACTGGCTCGACGCCGCAGCGCGCCTCGCCGCGCGCGGCCGGCCCCTGTCGTGCCCCAATCCCGCGGTCGGATGCCTTATCGTGAACGACGGCATGGTCGTCGGGCGCGGCTGGACCGCAGAGGGCGGCCGCCCCCATGCCGAGGCCGTAGCACTGGCACAGGCCGGCGACCGGGCGCACGGTGCCACTGCCTATGTCACCCTGGAGCCCTGCGCCCACAAGTCTGAGCGCGGGCCCGCCTGCGCGGACCTGCTGGCAGGTTCGGGCCTCGCCCGCGTGGTGATCGGCGTTGGCGATCCCGACCCGCGCACCGCCGGTGGCGGCATCGCGCGGCTGAAAGAGGCGGGCATCGAAGCCGTGCTTCTGCCATCGCGCGCGTCGCACGACAGCCTTGCCGGCTACCTCATGCGCGCTGCGGAAGGCCGGCCTTTCGTGACGCTCAAGGTCGCGCTCTCGCTCGACGGCTGTATCGCTGCAGCGGATGGCGAGAGCCAGTGGATCACCGGCGAGGAAGCGCGCGCCCATGTCCATTCGCGCCGCGCCAAGCAGGATGCGATCCTCGTCGGCGGCGGCACGTGGCGCGCGGACCGTCCGCGCCTCGACGTGCGCCTGCCGGGTCTCGAAGGGCGCACGCTCCGCCGGGTCGTGCTGACTCGCGGCGTGCCGCTTGAAGGCGCGACGATCATCAACCGCCCTGCTCAGATCGCGGGCCTCGAGGGCGTTCAATATCTCTATGTCGAAGGCGGCGCGCAGACGGCGGCCAGCTTCCTTGCCGAAGACCTTGTCGACCGGCTCGAAATCTACCGCGCCCCGATCGTCATCGGCGGCGGGCGCCCCAGCATCGGCGACATTGCTATCGGTTCGCTGGCGGATGCACACGGGCGCTGGGAGGAAACCGAACACCGCCGCCTTGGCAGCGACCAATTCACCGCCTATCGCCGCACGCGTTAAGCAAGGGGCCCGTCACGCATGTTCACCGGTATCGTCACCGCCATCGGCACCATCGAAAGCGTCGAGACGCGGCGCGACACGCGCGTGACCGTGGCCTGCCCTTTCGATCCGGCCACCATCGATATCGGCGCATCGATCGCCTGTTCGGGCGTGTGCCTGACCGTGGTGGAACTGGCCGGTGAAGCAGGCGCGGCGCGCATCGGCTTCGACGTATCGGGTGAAACGATCCGCCGCACCGTCCCGGGCATGTGGGCCGAGGGACGCAAGCTCAATCTCGAACCTGCGCTGCGCCTCGGCGACGAGCTTGGCGGGCATCTCGTGACCGGCCACGTCGACACCGTCGGACAGGTCGTCGCAGTGCGCGATGCGGGTGGTTCGACCATGCTCGCCATCCGTATCGGGCGCGAATTCGCGCCCTTCGTGGCCGAAAAGGGTTCGATCACCGTAGACGGCGTGTCGCTGACCGTGAACGACGTGCGCGACCGGACCGACGGGACGTGCGATTTCGCGCTCAACATCATCCCGCACACGGGCGAAGTCACCACGCTGGGCGACTTAAGCGAAGGCGATACCGTCAATCTCGAGATCGACGTGCTCGCCCGCTACCTCAAGCGGATGCAAAGCCTGCAGGGCTGACCTCGCGCGCAGCCGTCAGTCGGCGGCGCTTTCGGCCTCTTCCGCCACCACATAGAGATAATCGACATAGGCCATTGTGGCCCCGTCGATGCCGTTCACCTTGGGGTCGCTACTTTCGATCAGGAACCATTCGTTCGGCGCATGGGCCCCGCCCCCGCGGCTCAGGCCGAACTGCGAGGCCGGCAGGTTGAGCGGCGCGCCGTTGAAGATGACCCCCGGCCAGCTGCCCGCGCTGCGCGGCGTGATCGAATAGGGGATGCCCGACTGTTCGAAGAGCTTCTTCTGCGCGCGGATCAGCGTGCTGTCCTCTTCGGTCTCGTTGGGGCCATAGCCGCCCGAAATCGTCACCTGCACATCGTCGAAGCCGCGCTTGGTGAGGTGGGCCTTGAGCTTGCTCACGGCCTCGTCCTTGGTCATCGCGGGCACCAGGCGGAATTCCAGCTTCGCCTCCGCGCGGCCCGGCAGCACGGTCTTGCCGCCCGGCCCCATGTAGCCTGCCACCAACCCCTGGATATTGACCGTGGGCTGCGAAACCAGCCGCTCCAGGCTGGTGACATAGGGTTCGTCGTCGATCCACCGGCCCACGCCCAGCAGCGCCTTCACTTCCGATTCGGGATTGAGCTTGGCACCTTGCGCGATCAGCTCTTTTTGCCGCTCGGTCAGCGGGCGCACGTTTTCGAACCAGCCGTCGATGGCCGGCGTGTGCCCGTCATCCGCGACCAGCGTGTCGAGCGCCTTCACCAGCCGCCAGACGGGGCTTTCGATGCGCGCATGGTTGGAGGAGTGGATATCGGTCTTGGGATATTTGTCCGACGTCTCGCCGCCCACGACCAGCTGGAACTCGATCGCGCCCTTGGCCCCCAGCGTGATGTTGGCACTGCCGTCCTTGCTCTGCGCGGCAGAAGGGATGAAGACGCCGATGGTCTTGGACAGGGCTTCGCGCACCTGCGGCACGGCAACGACCTGGTGGAAATTGGTCGAGGCGACCTCTTCCTCGCCCTCGGCCACGAGCACGAGGTTGACGGGCAGCTTGCGCCCGCTGGCCTGGATCGCCTTGATCGCGGCGAGGAATGCCGTCTGGGGCCCCTTCTGGTTGACCGCGCCGCGCCCCATGATGGCCTGCCCTTCGCCCGGACGGTCGACCAGCCTGCCTTCGAGCGGAGGCGAGCTCCATTCTGCAGGGTCGTACTGCTTCACGTCGTACATGAAATAGATGCCGAGCGTGGTGTCGGCCCCCGCATCGAGCGTGGCGAACACGCCCGGCACGCCGTCGGTAGGAATGATCTCGGCGTGCTTGAAGCCTGCATCGAGCGCGAGCTTGCGCATGTATTCCGCGCCTTCAGTGGTGTTGCGCTTTTCCGCCGCGATGGTCGGCAGGGCGATCCAGTCGCGCAGCGCCTGCACCGTCGCCCCGCGCTGTTCGACCACAGTGCCGAGGATCTCGTCACGGTCAGGCGTTTCCGCATTCGCCGGAATAGCCGCGAAGGCCAGCAGCGCCACCGCGCCGAATGAAGTCGTCAGCCGCACCATCATCATCTCCCCTGTGATTGGGGGCAAGACTAACACCCGAACGCGTCTGCGCAATGGGGTGGCGGCACAAAGAAAAAGCGGGGCAGGCCGCAATGGCCCGCCCCGCTCGGAAGTCGAAGCTGTGCGCCGGGCCTTAGAGGCCGTCGACGCTCTTGCTGACGAGGATGTTGACGGCAACGCGGCGGTTCTGCGCCTTGCCTTCCTCGGTCGAATTGTCCGCTGCCGGGTCGGCTTCAGCCATGCCCGTCGGCGTCAGCATGCGATACGGCTTCCAGCCGCACTGCTGCTGCAGGTAGTTCACGACGCGGCTGGCGCGCTTTTCGCTGAGTTCCTGGTTGAACTCGTAATCGCCGGTGGAATCGGTGTAGCCGACCACGAGAAGCAGCGCGTTGTCCGTCGCATTCGCCTGGTTGGCAGCATCGCACAGGTCGCGGCGCGCATCGTCCGACAGGTTGTACTTGCCGGTGTCGAAATAGACGTTGGTCGTGCCCTTGACGTTGTACTGGTCGATGTCGGCGACACGGCTGCGCAGCGCGTCGGTGGCCGCTTCATTGGCGGTGAAGCGCTGGTCGGTACCGTTCTGGATCATCTGCGCGGTCTTGAGGTCCTTGTTCTTGACCGCGACCTTGGCAGCGATCAGCCCGCGGTCGCCCCACTGGACAGTTTCCACGGTGACCGGCAGGCCGTTGAGCAGGGCTTCTGCCCCCAGCTTGTCTCGGTCGAGGCCGAGGAAGCCGCCGCTGCTACGCACTTCGGTGGCCGCGCTGAGCGTCACCACGGTGCGGTTGCCGTCGGCGGTCGTGACCTGGATCTTGTCGTCCTTGCGGGCCGAGATGATGCCTTCGACTTCCGGGCCTTTCGGCATGTCCGACAGGTCGGCCGGGGCTGCACCATAAACGGTCGTCAGCACTTCGCCTTCCTGCTGGTCGTAATTCTGTGCCGAAACGCCGGCGACCGGCACGGCAAGCATGCTGACCGCGGCAATGGCGACAGCGCTCTTGGAAATGAACTTCATAATCTTGCTCCTTCGATTGACCGTCCGGCGACGCAGGTCCGGTACCGCTGGCACCGCTGCTCCCCTGATATTCCCGCCGGCCGTCAGAGCCCCTTCGCGTCAAATTGGTAGGTTCTTATCGCTTTGGTTGGGACGGACAGACGAACCGCCGCCCGCGAAGCCCGTGCGCAAGCCTACCTTGCGAGCCTATTAACAGCCTCGCATACCCCGTTACCACAGGGGGCGGTTCGGGCACAGTCTGCGATGAACCGAGCCGGGGACGGCTTTATCGCAGGCTGCGCGTGGGTTTCCTACCGGGCGCGAATCTGCACGATACCGGGCTATGTCGTCGCCCGCATTCCACCCCGAAACCGACCGAAAACGGCATCTCGCACAGGTCCCAGGTTTTTCCCGCCAGGACCGTGTTCCAAGTGTTCCAGCCTGTAGGAGCCTGCCTGCGGCAAGTCCTGCCGCAATCCTACATCAGGCCAGTGGCCCTGACGCGAAGCTCTCGCGGGTGATCTCGTAGACCAGATGCACCACGCGCTTGCCCTGGTACCGGTCGACCTCGTAGCTGCGCGTGCGCTCCGCCCCGATGGCCTCGAGCGCGTTGCGCGAACGGTAGTTGGTGTCGCCCACGCGGAACTCGACCACCGCCACCTGCGACAGCGCATGGGCGAGCATGGCCCGCTTCATCTCGGTGTTGATGCCCTTCCCCCAGCAGGCGCGTTCGAGATAGGTCCAGCCGATCTCGACCACGCCGCCCTCTTCGGGGTCGTACACGTCATAGCGCGATGCGCCGACCACGCGGCCGGTGTCCTTGCGGATGACAGCAAGGCCGCCACCGCTGGCAAGGCATTCGTCGAAAAAACGGTCGAAGACCTCGCGCCGCCAGCGGTCGTGGATGGGATGCTGCTCCCAAACCATCGGATCGGAGGCGACCGCGAAGAGCGCCTCGCGGTCGTCTTGCGCCATCGGGCGGATCAGCAGCCGCTCGGTCTCGAGGGTCGGCTGCCGGTCCATGTGCCTTCAGCCCTTGGTGACGTCGGCCAGCGCGGCGATGAACTTGTCGGTATTGCCCGCATGGAGACCGGCCACGTTGATCCGGCCCGATCCTGCCATGTAGATGGCATGGTCTTCCCGCAGGCTGGTGATCTGCTCCTTGGACAGCGGCAGCATGGCGAACAGGCCGTTCTGCTGGGCCAGCGCGGCAAGGCCGAGGCCCGGCACTTCGTTGTCGGCGGCGGCCAGCCGGTCGCGGACGCGGCGCATGCGGGCGCGCATCTCGTCGAGCTCGTCCAGCCAGACCTGCGTCATGCCCGCGTCGCTCAGCGCCACGCGAACCGCTGCGCCGCCGTGATCGGGCGGCATCGACCAGTTCGCACGGGCCAGCGCATTGGCATTCGACACGATGGCCGCCAGCTGCGCCGGTTCCTTCGCCATCATATAGAAGGCACCCACGCGGTCGCGGTAGAGGCCGAAGTTCTTGTCGCAGCTGTAGGCGACCAGCGCTTCGGGCACGGCATCCAGCACGATGCGCACACCGGCGACGTCTTCCTCCATCCCGTGGCCGAGGCCCTGATAGGCGATGTCGAGGATCGGCAGCACGCCGGTTTCGGCGAAGGCCTTCGCAATCTCGCCCCACTCCGCATCGGTGTAGTCGATGCCGGTCGGGTTGTGGCAGCAGCCGTGTAGCAGGACCGCGTCCTTGGGGCCGGCAGTGCGGATCGCGCCGAGCACGGCATCGAGATCGGCCGTGCCTTCGGGCGTTGCATGGCGAAAGGGAACGGTTTCGACGCCCACGTCATCGAGGATCTGGGCATGGTTCGGCCAGCTGGGAATGCCGAGATGGATGCGCGTGACGCCCGCCTTGGCGGCCAGCGCCACGGCAAGCCGGACTGCGCCCGTGCCGCCCGGCGTCTGCATGCCGCCGATGCGGTCGGTCAGCTGGCAGTCCTTGCCGAAGATGTAGGGGCGCAGCACCTCCACGAAGCCGGTATCGCCTTCGGGGCCGAGATAGGATTTGCTGTCCTGCTCGTCGATCAGGCGCTGTTCGGCCTGCTTGATCGCCCGGAAAACCGGGGTCGCGCCTTCATTGGTGCGATAGACCCCAACGCCGAGGTCGATCTTGTCCGCGCGCTCGTCGGCGGCGTACATTTTGATCAGGGCAAGGAGGGCGTCTGGCGGCTGGGCGTCAAGTGTATCGAGCATGGGCGCCCCTTTCGCCCAACAAACGAAGGGCCGCAACCGGAATTCGGTTGCGGCCCGTATAGGAGCCCTTGTTGTGAGTGCGACCTCTGCTCGGGGCAGCCCTTTGGGGGCTCAGAACGGCAGCCAGCGCTGCTTCTTGGAAAAACGCATGTAGCCCGCGTTGACGCCGAGCCGGAGCCCGGCACCCATGCGGATCGGAATGAGGACGACATCGCCCTTGCGCACGTAACTCGCGGTGAGGCCGCCGATCAGATAGGCTTGGCCTTCCGCGGCGGGGAAGCGCTCGTAAAGCTCTTCCGTGTCGTAGAGGTTGTAGACCAGCACGAAAGTGCTGCCGGCGTTCGCCCCGGCATCGAAGCCGATCGACGGGCCGGTCCAATAGACCGGCATCTCGCCTTCCACCTTGTGGAACAGCGTGCCCGAACCGTAGCGCGCGCCGACGACGAAAGCGCCGCCTGCCTCGCGGCCGACGATATAGCCGTTTGGCTCGCCCTGGTCGGCGAGCAGTTTCTTGATCATCTGCGCCAGGCCTTCGGCGCCCTTGCCGAACACGCCCTCTGCCGCGCCGATGAGGTCATCCTCGCGGTAGGTGGTGGACGGATCGTCGATATTGGCGCTCGCGACGCGGGCGGATGCTGCCTCTTCGGCGGACTGTTCGGACCAGACCGGCGGGGCGCCGGATTCGACCGGAGTAGCCTCGTCCTCGAATTCGGGCAGCACGATGGTCGGCTGCGTGTCGGGGTCCGCGTAAGGCGAAGGCTCGCCCGGCGCCTCTTCCAGGTCGCCGTCGATGACCGCTTCATAGGCGGCATCGGGATCGACCGTTTCGACCTGTGCCGCAAGGGGCGTCGCAAGCAGGCCGAGCCCTGCGGCCAGGCTAACTAGGATGCTGCGTGCCGTATTCATCTCGATATTCCCTTCCCGTGACCCTGCCCGCAGGCGCGCCAACGAAGGTCACCTGCGACAGGAGAATCGCTTTCAAGCAGGCGGGCAATGACAGGGCGATGAACCGAATCGGATTCGCGCCGAACCGAGTCCGGGAAGCGGTGAATCGTGGAAGGAGGAATTGCACTTGATGGCCGGTGCCCCCCTAGCTATAGCGCGCCCCTCGCAGCCGAGGCTTGCGATGCGGAGACGTGGGTGAGTGGCTGAAACCAGCTCCCTGCTAAGGAGCCATACCTGGTAACGGGTATCGAGGGTTCGAATCCCTCCGTCTCCGCCATCATTTCTAGGCATGCACCTGAAAAGTGGAGAACTTTTCGTTGTAGCCGGAGGCCACCCCCACAATTTTCCCCACAACGCAACAATTCCGGCGCGTTACATCGGGTCAAACGCATCATCATCGTTTTCGGTGGATTCTGCAAGAAATTCGGCGAGGCCCGAATCCGGATCGAGAGCGGCTTCGAGGGCTGCGATCTCATCCTGCAACCAAGTCATACGTTCGGGGGATGGCATCTTGCCGCCGAGTGCGCCTGCGTCCCTTTCGCGCCGCAGGCTAAGCAGTTGCATATAGGTCTCAACCTCCCGGAGTTCTCGCTCGCGCGTCGCGTTCCGCGACGAGCGCTCCTTGCCCTCTTTTGTCCGGGGGCCGGTCGACTTATCCCACGGTCGCCAGCATTGAATCGCTTGCCGCTGGCGCTCTCGCCTTTCTTCGGTCCATCCTGCGCGGCGAGTCATGCCTCACAGGTCCAAGGTGGCGCGGGAGGCTTACGGGTGCGGTTTCGCACTGGGAGCCCATCGATCCAGACATAGCCATCGGGCGTCGATCCCGTGGCCACCATCCGCCTCGCACGGCAAACAGCGACGTATTCTGGCTCCATAACACCGGCAAAATATTCGTCTGCTTCAGGAGAGCGCGCTGGGAAGCCGACGAGCACCTCCTGGACGATGTCCTGGAATGTCGGCGTCTGCGAAAGGCCGCGCGATTGCCCCGCAATGTAGTGGGCCCCACGCAGCCAGGCTTTGCGTTCGTTCGCAGCCGAGGGGACTGCAATGCAGTCGCCCGCGCTATTGGTGCAGAAACAATAGCCAAGTTGTTCGAAGGAACGAGGAAGGGACGCTGCGTGCGGATTATCCGCATCCTCGGCGTGACACCTGACCCAAGCCAATTCGATCGAAGGAGAAAACGCGCCCGCCGGGTTGTCGTCCAAATACCGACCGAGGGAGGTGGCGGCGGCTTCGCAGTCGACTTCCGACCGGCAGATCAGAATGATATTGTCCGAAAAAACGATCGGTACAACACCGTCCGGCATGTGCTCGGGAAGGTCGTCGAATGCGATAGCGAGGAAGGTGCTGGAAGCCGCCCCGCCCTGCATAAGCCCCCGGGGGCGCGTCTGCTCCGTATGGTCAATGGAGGAAGGAATATCCCCTTTGACCCTGTACCTGAACTGGCGACTATCCAGCATAGTTGCGACAAACTCAGGCGGGAGCATGTTGGTGGTGTAGAGATAGTCTGGGTTGAACGTTGGATAGCAGTCGCGGATGTCCGCACTCACAACGTAGCGCCCATGAGTGTTGAGTGCGTCACGCACTGCCGCAACCGCGCCTTGGCAGCCGCCGTGACCCGGCCATTCGAAGATGTGCGGTCGAGCGTTCCACTGAGCTCGCAGCAGTTCCTTCGCTATGAGCTGACCAACGCGCACTGCTACCGGCGGGTCGCAGACAATTCGGTAGCGCCCGCGCCTCTTTTCCTCGTACCGCCAAGCGATGGGGCGCGGCTCCGGTCGGAATAGGTCCAGACACGATGCACGCTCCAGAGTGGCGTAGAGATTGCTTGCTCCGAAGTTCGTCGCCCTACGAAAGGCGTGGGCTTTCACACTCGTTCGGCGAATGTGGGAACGAGCTAGATCAAGGGCTCGCTGCACATCTCCGCCAGCTGCCGCGTGCGCTACGTTCGCGAGAGAAAGCTTCTTAGCTCGGGTAATTCTGCCCCAGGTCTTCATGCATTGTCCCCGGGTGCAAAACTTCCGCCGCGGGGGCGGGCGATGTTCCAATCGGTCAACTCCGACCTACGCCAGCCAACAGCGCGCCTGCCGAGTCGGATAGGCCTCGGGAACAGTCCTTCGGACATGAGATGGTAGATGGTCGACTTGCGAAGTCCGGTCAGCCGCTCGACTTCCGGGCGGCGAAGGATACGGTCCTGTTTGTAGGGCTTCTTGCTCATGCCAATAAAGCATGCAGAAAATTTCCGCCCTGTCCAATAAAAACTACATTATATCAGATACTTAGTCAAATTGAACCCAGGGTCAAAACTAAACACTGTGTTTCTCGATACTTGGCTATGCGAGATAACTTTCTGCTGATACTTTCACAGATCTGTCGCGGCACATCCTGGACGTGAAAAGATGCCCGAACTTTAGGTTCGAGCATCCGAATCGCTGCCCGATTCGCGGAGGGGCTTTCCCCTGCAATCGAGACCGAGAAGCCGGCTTCGGTTGGGTAGAACGGTGATTGAGCCACCAAGACCAATAGGCCCAAGACCAACTCTGCAGTCAGGGGCAGATTTACCTCCTCCTGCAATCTATAGAGGGAAAAATCATCGTCTGGGCATTGGCGACAAAGATCCGCCTGAAACAGGAATCTGTCTTCCTGATCCAGGGAGATCGTGCATTCGATCCACTGACCGCACACGTTCTCTGCGCGGCATCCAACGATCAACTCTATTTGCGATTGGTGCATTCCATTCTCCTGGGCTTGGAGAAGGCATCGCTTGCAATGCTGCTATTCCGATGATTGCGCTAGGACCACATCCCGCACGTGCGGAAACCACCTTATCCGGAACGGACAGGTTGGTGAGGAAATACCTTCTCTGGATGAGGCTCCATTATGCAGGAATTTGACCCTCGGGTCAATTTAGAGACTCAGTTCAATAGTTCGTTTTGGTGCGAATTCGCGCGCTTTCGGACTGCTCGAAGAGCATCTTTCCCGTGGTCAGTCACCGACGCTTTCTATGCTTGTGTCCATGGGGACAAAGCTAGTTCGGCAATGCGGAACCGGGCCGAGAAAAGGCGTCGATATAGCCAGAAGCTTGTCAGCTTTGCGCCCCCATATCGGACATCTAGGTGGCATCTAAGTCATCCCAAAAATCTGCCGCTCAATCTGTTAGAAGCGATAGAGCACGCTTCGCACGCTCTCGAATGCGCCAGCCTTTAGTCATCCGCCTTCGACGCCCGCCGGGTGAGGTTGATGACAACGACGTCGATCGCCGATACGCCCGGATAGTCGTTGGCGATGCTGGACCAGTATCGTTTCAGGGCATCAGCAAGCTCGTCGAGCGACACCAATTTGCCGTCGATGCGCCACTGCTTGGCCCCTGCCCGGCCCTGCCAGACCAGCAGCATGATGCCGCATTCCGCGCCGTCCTCGCGCAGATAATCGCCCACCAGTTGATTGCGCAGCCGTTCGCATAGTTTGGGGCCGCTCCAGCCTTCATCAAGCACCTTGAGCTCTATCGGTACCGGGGCCGGCACATCGTTGTTCAAGAGCCAGATGTCGGGCCGCTGACGATTGGGAAACTCGTTCTCCTGTGCGCAGCGGAAGAGTGTTTTCCCGCGCCGATTGAGCTCGCCGGCCACCAGACCGCGAATTTTCGTCTCGCCCTTGACCGCCTGCCAAGCGGCATAGGGGCTCTCATTGCCCTGTTCGAGCCAGTGCTTGAGTTCCCGAAGCTGCAATACACCTTGTTCGAACAGTTCGCGGTTAGTTGTAGGAACGAGCGTCAGCGACCTGCCGAACTCGCGGACTTGCTCGACCGTCCAGGGCGGCAGATCACCATCGAGAACCGCACGTTTGCGTGCCTGGTGCGTCATCCAATCGCGAAAGCTCGCGTCGGGATGCTCGGTTATCAGTTCCGTGATCGCGATATAGCTCTCCTTGCCGGGCATCTCGACCAGCAGGTTGAACAGCATATCGCGGGCGTCCTGCGCATCGTCGCGCAGCTCGGGCGAGTAAACGCCGCCACCGACGCGGTCGATATCCTCACTTGCGCGGATATATTTGTGCATCAGGACGTAGAGCGACTTCAGATGGGCCGGCTGTTTGAAATTGCCCGCGCCAAGCTCGATTTCCCTGCGCATACCGCGCGTTCCGACCAGCCGCGTGATGAAGCTTTGGGCCACCTCCTTGGCCTCGCGCGCTTTGAGGCTTGCCAACCATCTTTCCAGAGCCGGAATTCCGGTCTCCGGTTCGAGGTCGACCCACAGCGCGTACCAGGTTGCAAGCCGGTTCGATCCCGGCTTTGCGGCAATGCCCCGCTTGGCAAGTTGCAGCAGCTTGGCCGGATCGGTCTTGCCGCCTGCAAGGATGTTCAGGACATGGCGCAACACATCGTCGTTGGGAAAATTCTGCGACATGAAACGCTCGATCAGGCGCGGTGCCAATGCGCCATGGAGCCATGATCCGTAGTAGACCAGATCGTGGAGAATATGGTGATGCGCAGTGTCGGGGCCGCTATTGTCGAGCTCCCAATCGAGTTCCTTGTGAACCGCCGCCAACACCCGCTCGGGAAAGACCGTGTAAAAACTCTCCAGCCATTCGGGGAAGCCGTTGAGCTCCGAGGTCAGATATCGCAGTGCCTGATCGACCTCTTCGGGGTCCAGGCCCGACGGAAAATCCTCGCGCTCTTGCGCTTCTATAGAGAGGCCGGTCATCGCGAAAATCAGTGCATAGGGGATCGTGCTGGTGTCGGCCCCTTCGGAGCGCAGTCCGGGTTTGTAAGCCCGCCAGAAGGCAATTGCCGCATCGCGAAACGCGCGGGCAACCTCTTCGCCGAATTCGGGTATTAGGAAACGCCAGTTGCTGGCGGCTTCGCCCCGGCTGACACGGCTTTCGTCCCTTTCGATTTCCTGCATCAACCAATATTGGTCATTGCTGAACTCATCGGGTTTCAGACCAGGCGGATCGCGAACGACATCCGGGTTGGCCTTTATCCGGGTAATCCATTTGGAGCGATTGCGCTGCTGCTCTTCCTTTTCCTTCGCGCTCTTCTGTTTGCGCGAGAGCGAGTCCTCGCGCATTTGCCGCATTGCCTCGGATTCCTGAGGATTGAGACAGTTTGCCAGATAGGTTTCCAGCACCGGATCGCCCGCAACAGCCTCCTGCAGCGCGTCCAGCAAGGGTTGTGGCCTTCCGGCATCGAGATAGATATGAAAGGCAAGCGACAGCGCCACCTGCGGGTCGTCGGGATGACCACCTACATTGTCGCGGATGAAGCCCAACACATCGTCGAAGCGCTCGAGCCCAAATTTCCAGTAATGCCCAAGCCAAGCGACCTGACGATGAGTGGTCAGACGCTGATCCTTGGTTTCCATTCGTTCACGCGCCTGATGAATGCTGGCCCATAACAATTTGTCATTCAGTTCGTGCCAGGCCGGGACCAGCTCATGCAATTTGGTGCTATATTCGTCGATATCCCCCGATCGCCAGAAACGCACGGCGGGGATCTTGAGCATGACGGAGATCACATCGTCCGACAGCGCGGCATCGACCTGCGCCGAGACCAGCCTTTCGGCGGCGTGGCTGACATGCGCGAGCAGCCAGGCATGGTCTTCCGACACGCGGCATTCGCGGCGCTCCATATGCGGCTCGCGTTCGAGAAATGCGTTGAGGCCGGCGACCAGGTCCGACAGCGGCTGCCCGCCTGCGTCCTTCTTATGGACCGGCATCCGTTCGATCAGGCCATGCATCGCCTGGGTAAGGCCGGATGCTTCGAAACGCTCGTATGGCGGCAGCTTCTCCAGCCCGGCAAGAAGCAACCCGACCGTCCCTCCATCCGCAGCGGAATTCAGAATGACTTCCGACAGCAGTTCGCGAGGCAGCTCGTCGGCAGAGTCCTTTAGCGCAGCCCACAGACGCTGCTTCTGTTCGGCATCACCGCATGTCATGACCGCGCGGGTCGCAGCGATACGGGCGTATTTCCCGCGCTCACTATTTGCCGCAATACGCAGCAAGGCGGGCACGCAGGCCTTCATATCTCCCTGCCAGACGAGCCGGCCGAGAAAGAATATCGCGTCGTCATGATCGGCGTATTTTTCGATCAGTTTCAGAGCATCGCCTGCGAGGTCTTCCTGCGCGATCCGGGCGATGGCGCTGTTGTCGCTAACCGACCGGCTGCCTTCGCCGCTGATAAGGCGCTCGATA
Source organism: Qipengyuania gaetbuli (assembly GCF_009827315.1). Taxonomy (NCBI): domain Bacteria; kingdom Pseudomonadati; phylum Pseudomonadota; class Alphaproteobacteria; order Sphingomonadales; family Erythrobacteraceae; genus Qipengyuania; species Qipengyuania gaetbuli. Next base: position 3,901 of record NZ_WTYF01000003.1, on the reverse strand, counting down.
ACATTGTGCAGCAATTTGCGACGCTCACTGATCGGCAGGCGGGCGACATCGCCGCCTTCCATCGCAATTTCGGGCTCGAGAGCGAGAACCTTGCTGCGTATCTCTGCGTCGGACAGGGCCAGCCAAGGCAAGATCGGGCGTAGCCGCAGCGTGATGATCTGCTCACCATATTGCTCGCGGAAGATGAGGGCTTCTACCGCGTGGCGATGGCCCTTTTTAAGCAGGCTTTCGAACCACTCGGCCGCCAGCAGTTCGCGCACGTCGCGGTGACGAAAACGCACCATTCCATACAGCACATCATTGAACAATGGACGTTCGAGAAGCGCCCGAATATCTTTTTGATCGCCCCAACCCGCCAATAGCTCCGCGCCATCGATTCCGGGCTTCTCGTGACTTTCATCAGGAACATGTATGCCCGGCTCGCCGGTGAGTAGGACTGCTGCCGCGAGCAATCTTGCTCCTTCGCGGGCGCGTTCAAGATCGAGCGGCTGCTGCGCCTCTCGCGTCGGCCTGATTTCCCGCAGGCGCACGTTGATATCGTTCTGAAGAAGTGCCAGCCTGCCGCCCAATGCGCCATCGCTGTTCCATTTGGCAATTAAGCCCTCCAGATCGAACGGCCGTCCGGCCTGGTCCATAACATCAGCGCGTTCGATAGCCGTTACGAAATCGTCGATCCTCGATGCCGAGCGGTGCGCGGCAAAAAGACGTATCTCGTCCATATCCAGCGGCTTGAGCTGAAACACCTTCAAGCCGGTGCCTTCGGTTGCCGCTTTTTCGTCCGGATCGACATCCTGCCCGGTCGGCTCCTGTTTCAGCTGTACCGATGGGAACAGCTTATTCACGAGGTCAAAATCCCGGCGGGGCTGCCAGGCATAGGGCCGGCTGGAAATGCAGATATGCGCGCGATCCTGTGCGCCCGCGATCTTGGCTCCGAATGCCCGCAGCGCTTTTTCAAAGGCGCGCGGATGGCTGAGCTGGGCCTCATCGACCGAGTCGAGAAAGAACCATGCTTCTCCGGACGACAAGCGCCACTTCTCGAACGCCGCCGCATCGCCGATTTCGAAAGCCGTTTCGAAATCCCCTTCGATATCCTCGATGCGAATGAAGAAGGAATAGCGGCCTTGTTCATCGAGATATCTGGCGCGGGCTTCGAACTCGAACGTTTTCCCTGCTCCGCCCGCAGCCAGAACAACCGTCCTGTAGCGCGCGTCGATTTGCGGCCAGCCTATCGGCTTACCGTAACCCATCATCTCCAGATAGTCGGCTGTCTGCGCTTCATCGACATCTTGCGAGACCGCTTCGAAACGGCGCTCCAACGGTACGGGACGGTCAATCATTGCTGCCACCCGCAATAGTAAGGGAAAGCCAGCATGCACTGATGGTGTTTGATATCTGCCGTAGTTGCATCGGAGCACTTTACGACAGCGCCGCTTTCTTGGCGACCGAATCAAACTAAAAGGTGGTTGAAATACAGGAGTAAGAGAGGGCAAGCTCGCAATCTCGCTGCCAGACCCGGACCAACAAATTTGTAGCGAAGAGCTTCTTCGACCACTGAGACCGAGGGAGAAAGCATTTGGGCGATGCGCCGAGTCCGCTTTCCAGGCGTTCGCCCTAGTAGCGGAGGGCCCGCAAGCGGCCCCACTGCCGTCAGACTGCTCATGCCGAAAGCTGTTGGGCAGCAATGCGCCCTCATTCCGGACGTTCAGGGCCCCCTGAGAATACCTGAAAGCGGACCGGCAGCTTTGCTCCAGCAATGAGCACCGCCAACGTCCGATTATGGGTGGAAAGCGGACGCTTCCATCTAACAGGAAACGGCCGTAACCGGGTTGCCAATTGCATCAGTGTAGCCATCCCGTTTGGCCTGCGGGCAGGGTCAAGCAGGCAGAGAGCTTTTCACTCGGCGAGCGAATGTGGCCGTAGCGGCTACATTCATTGTGACATTACCAAAGGTTCGAACAACGTCCGGTATGTTCTCTACCGCGACGAGCAATAGGAGAGGCTCGATCGGAACGCCTGCAGCAATTGCGATGGGTGCTGTTGCGGTTATGAAACCGATTTGACCTGGCAAGCTAGGCGAACCCATGCTGGTGATCGCTGCGGTCACAATCGCTGCTGCGAGTTGGGCCGGGCCGACCGCCACCCCTAACCAGTGTGCGATGTAAAGTACGACGGCGAGGTTCATGGCAGGGCCGGTCACTCGAAAAACAGCTACAGCGAGTGGCAGGACTGTCCCAGAAGTGTTCGGCGAGACACCTAGTGTTTCGGCACCACGCAGCATGGCGGGAAGGGACGCAAGCGAAGACTGCGTGCTTATTGCTACCGCTTGAGCTGGAGCAACTGCACTAGCAAACTTCGTAAAAGATAGTTTGGCACCAAATACTGCAAGCAGATAGGCGAGCAGCCAAATCACTAGCCCTACGGAGGAGACAAGGACGATGTAGTGGAGCAATGCGCCGAAGGCGGACAGGCCGGCTCGTGCTCCCAAAGTGTAAGCCAAGGCCAAAACACCGATAGGGGCCAACCAGAGAATCCAGCCGATCATAATCAACATAAGCGCTGACAGCGCTTTGAAGAACGAGGAAAGTTGCTGCCGAGGCTCATCTGGCAGGCGCGTCAACGCGAATGCGAAGACAATTGTGAACACAATGACTGGCAAGATGGCGTCATTGGCAGCTGCTGCAATCGGATTTGACGGGACAATAGCGCGCAAGAAATCAGCGAAACCAACAACTTCTGGCCGCTTCTCAATACCGGGGAGCCCAGAGCTTAATCCCGCTGCAAACTCGGCGGATAAGGGCCAAGCCTGCAAAAGTGCCGGTGTCAGGAAGGCCGACAGTAGTGCCGACATCCCCAGCAATGCAACGAACGAGATAAGAGATATTCCAGCGAGGCGGCTAGTTCGCGCTACCTCCGTCGAGGCAGATATACTGGTCACGAGGAGAGCAACGACAAGGGGAATGATGGTCATCTTCAGGGCGTCTAGCCAAATACCTCCGACCAGTTCGGCAACCGGAATTGCGCGTTTGGTCCAACTTGCGTCTATCGCGGTAGAGGTGAGCCCCAGGATCAGTCCAAAGACCAATGCTGCGAGTATTCGAGTTGCCCCAGACATCAGTCGTAACTGCTCTTAGTGTATTGCAAACGCAAGCAATTGATCGCGAGAGAATTGCTTTGGAATGTCCGCAATGGGGTCGTAAGCTGACTAGCCGCTATTTGCCCGTCTAGGGACAAAGCGGCCTGTCCGCTCTCAGCATGGCCTCCAAGGCTCTTGTAAGACCGCCATTGGGGTGGATTGCGGACATTGCTCTTGCTTCTGTTTGTGGCAGGTAGCTCCTTTGAGTGGGAGATGGACCATGGGAAGCCTGAGCATTCGAAATCTTACTCTGATGGCGGCGATTACGAGTTGCTTCCTGCAAGCTGGCGGTGGGCTATTCGCAATCTCGGTATTGGTCAGCACAATCACGGAAGCACCGCCTAGATCATTCGCGATGCTAGAAGGAGCATACAGCTACGACAGTAGCGCATTCTGGGAAACATTGCCGCCGATCACCGCTGCTTTGATCGTAATTGCATTAGCTGCGAACTGGAAGACTTCCCGCCGCTGGTTGATGGTGACCGCATTTGCCCTATTCATTTTAGGTGGGCTTCTTGCAGGAATCCTTCTGGAGCCGGAGTTCGCTCGCATTACGGAGGGTGGTTATAATGACTGGGTCGATCCTGAATTGAAAGAACGCGCACGCAGTTGGTATGCTCTCGACTGGGCAACTTGGAGCCTTACGCTGTTTGCTGGCATTGCTTTGCTATTGGCGCTCGCTCTTCCCGCAATCGCTGAAGACCGACCCAAAGCACGGCCATTTGGGTAAGGCTAACGCGCGCCCCAGAAATGTCCCCAATCGGGTCG
>NZ_WTYF01000002.1 GCF_009827315.1 Qipengyuania gaetbuli | reverse complement strand
CGACCCGATTGGGGACATTTCTGGGGCGCGCGTTAGCCTTACCCAAATGGCCGTGCTTTGGGTCGGTCTTCAGCGATTGCGGGAAGAGCGAGCGCCAATAGCAAAGCAATGCCAGCAAACAGCGTAAGGCTCCAAGTTGCCCAGTCGAGAGCATACCAACTGCGTGCGCGTTCTTTCAATTCAGGATCGACCCAGTCATTATAACCACCCTCCGTAATGCGAGCGAACTCCGGCTCCAGAAGGATTCCTGCAAGAAGCCCACCTAAAATGAATAGGGCAAATGCGGTCACCATCAACCAGCGGCGGGAAGTCTTCCAGTTCGCAGCTAATGCAATTACGATCAAAGCAGCGGTGATCGGCGGCAATGTTTCCCAGAATGCGCTACTGTCGTAGCTGTATGCTCCTTCTAGCATCGCGAATGATCTAGGCGGTGCTTCCGTGATTGTGCTGACCAATACCGAGATTGCGAATAGCCCACCGCCAGCTTGCAGGAAGCAACTCGTAATCGCCGCCATCAGAGTAAGATTTCGAATGCTCAAGCTTCCCATGGTCCATCTCCCACTCAAAGGAGCTACCTGCCATAAACAGAAGCAAGAGCAATGTCCGCAATCCACCCATCTGACGACGGTTTCACCGATCTAGCGCCATGCCATGAGCTGACGGGCAGCTAACGACCCGATTGCGGACAGGATCGACGGCTTCCAAGCGCGCCACCGCTAGGACGCATGACAAAAGGCCTTACTTTGCTTTACTAGAAGAAAAGCGCTGGGAGCTCGCCTAGGCGACCATTGCGATGCCGAGTATGACAGCGAATAGGGTCATCACGAATGTGACGGACCACCAGAGCACGCGCTCGCGGTTCTTGTCTTCTGGCCCCAAATTACCGTGCATCGGCCTCTTCCATGCCGATACGCACTAACAGCGCTCTGCCCGCACTCCATGCAGTTCGTCGAATTTTGCGGAGGGCGACAAGCATGCCAGCAGATTCGCAATCCAAATCAATATGATGTAGGCTGCCTTTCAACGCAGGAAACAATCTGGGCTCTGATCCTGGATCACGTCACTCCGATTACGGGTTCGGCGCACGGCTGTTAGACGGTCTAATGTGTGCCGATATACTGCACGGGTCGCCAGATCCGCCCTCCTTTTCCTCCGAGGGGGCGGCCCGCCACCTTTTCTGGTGAGCGAAAAGTTTTCCTCGCGTGACGGCGGGATGAAGTCCGCGCAGTTTCAAGATTGGAGCGGCAAGCCACCCTGTGTTCTGCGACCCTGCACAGGGTGAGCCTTCTAGAGGCCTTGCCGTTCCTCCCCTCAGATTTGCCATTCTCTAAAACTGTTGAAACAATGAGAGTATCGGTGGTCTTTAAATGGGGGACTGCCAGAAGGGCTGGCTAGAGTTCCTCTTCCCGCCAGCCCTTCAACCTTTCACTGTATTTCGCTACAGCGCGCGGCCTGTAATTCAATCACCACGTCTATCGGCACCTGACCTTATTCAGATCGGCAGACCTTTCCCCGAAGCTTGGCGATCCACACCCTGACATTTCAGACTAGCGACGCGAAAAGGTAACTTTCCGCGACATCCAGCAATGGCCCGTCAGATTTTAGAGGCTACTGGTCGAGGAATGATCTTCGGTTTGCTTGCTGCGCTCCAGGCAATCACCAAGATTCCGGTCTCCAGCAACGAACTCGCACTGAAGATCGACCGGGTCGTAGAGGCTTACCCAACCATCGTAGGACAGCTGTTCGAATGGATCGCAAAAGTCTTGGGACAAGATCGCCACAATTCCACCCTCCGATACCCGACTTGCCAACAGCGCCGCCCCCGATGGCCTTCCTAAGGCTCTGTAGACACCGCGATATCGAGCTTCGAACTCCAAGAAATCAGCTTTCGACATTTGTTTGACCCGAAATATCATCGCCACCCCTCGTAATGGCATTCAAACGCCAGCTATTGCGATGACAATGTCGGAAATTTACAATTTTTTCCAGCCCCAGATAACACTGGCTCAGCTTGTTTCTTACGAACGCACCTGCCCCACGGGTTGGGAATTGCTGTAGTCGCACTGCATTACAAGGCCCTCACAAGGTGACGGGCAGGAAGCCAAGCGCGAAAATAAAAAGTGCTATTGCTCCGCAGCATGCGAGCATGACGGTCCACATAAGCCACTCGGGAACGGGGTCATATGTCGGAACTGAGCGGCGCGCAGCTTCCAGCTCAAACTCATCAAGAATGGGTGGCTTTGCCGGGGATGCAAGCAGGACCGCGCTCACGACAGCAGAACTAACCGGCGTCATGAATTCGACGCCGAAATTGTCAGCAGTACGCCGTACGATAACGGCCCTAACGAGACCTGCTTCAGGAATATCGAAGTCGATGATTTCCCCAACTCCCAGATCGGCCGAAGTCTGGAGAAGTGCACCTGTTGGCGAGATATCGAGTATCAGAATCCGAGCGGAAGATTGGCTTCGACCAGCATCGAAACCGAATGAGATAACGCGGCGTTCCGCGCGCCTCCTTTCGGAAGGTTCGGCTGAATTTGAAATCTGAGCGAGCTTAGGAAGCATGGTAGACCTCCGAGCTCCAATACACAGAAGAAAGATTAAAGCCTGCCAAACCTATGCGTCAGGCTGCCTGATGTCTGGCTCGACTTGTCGCAACCGTTGTGCGCACTAAGGTGCGATGTGCTGTCCTTTTCAGGGATTTGTACTCCCCATAAGATGGGTTTGAACTTTCCGGCGAGCGCGCATCCGTCTTCGATTTCCGATGAGCAGCACACCCAAAATCAGCAAATTCTGGTAGGGCGACCTGGTGGCGAAACAATCACTATCTTCCTGGGCAACAATCACCTCAGATACTTTCACGGCGCGCGAAAGTCGCAAGGAACCACGGCATGTCGTACATTTTAAGTCGGCTCTTGAATGTCCTCAGGGTTCCGCCTCTAGAGCGTTGATCCTAGACATCTCCCGATCGGGTATGCGGTTGATGACTAGCTGCGATCTCAAGCTCGGTGACAAAGTTGGGGTCTGCTTACTCGACGGTTCGAAGGCCTCAGGGCTCGTAGTACGCCAAGCTGACGTCCAGATTGGGATAGAATTTAGCGAACCGATTTCAAGCTCGGCAGTGTCCGCCATTCGCCTCGCATCACTACCGCCGAATTCAGACGCCTTGGCGAGGCCTGATCGAGAAGAGACGATCGCCGCTGCCAGCACCAAAAATCGCCCGGTTACTAACGCGGATCTTATCTGGATCGCGCCACTGTGGGTCGCGATAAAGGTCTGGTTTTTCTTGGTCGACGCTTACTTTGCCATCAGCGATGTTTTCGGAAGAAATCGGTAATTGTGGTCAGGTGTTTGCGTGAGCGTCCCTCTCAGACCCGGCCACTCGATCCTTGGGTGATTGAAAGCAGCTATTCGGCTTGTTGTCTCGAGGTCTTTTCCTATCACTTGCCTCCGCTTTCCACCCCAGTTCGTGACTGTTTTACCGAGCTAGCGATGCGCCAGGAGCAGACAGACAGCTAACGACCCGATTGCAGACTTAGTTCTCAGGACTGAATTCACCTGCAGATCGATCGGGTTGCCGACTTTCACTTTAGTCCTGTCTTTCAATGACTAGTTCGGTGGTGTGGCCCGCGCCCGCGACACCTGCACAAGACGCGGGCCAAGATCGAGTAATTGGCTATCGCGGATGTTTGTGAGGATTATCACAGTAATATCTGCATCGGGATCATAACCGACCCAGCCCTTAAACCCGTTGTTGGAACCGCGATGCCAAATCAATCGACCGTCGTCGTCATCTTGAATAAGGAACCCCAATCCATAGGAGGAACCTCGTATCGCATCTGCAGCGGGCGTCATCATTTCATCGACTGAAGCGGCGCTCAATAGTTTCCCGTTGAACAAGCCCCTTTGCCATTTAAGCAGGTCGTGCGTGGTCGAATAGAGTCCGCCAGCCCCCTTTCGGATCGCGACCTCCTCAAACTCGGCATTGCGCAGCAAGCCGTCTGAAAGGCTATAGCCGGAGGCGCGCTTTGGCAGAATCCGACGCAAGTCATCAAGACCTGTATCATTCATGCCCAATGGCGCGAAAATATTGCTTGTTGTGAACTCTTCCCATGTCTCACCACTGACGTTTTCGATCACGGCATCGAGCACGAGATAGCCGGAATTCGAGTATTGCCACCTCTCGCCCGGCGCGAATTCGAGAGGCTCTTCGATAAAGAGCGCGAATTGCTCTTCCTGGGATAACGGAAGTCTAACCAGCCGGTCGATATCAGAATGCGCGGTGATGTTGACGATCCCCGAAGTGTGGGTCAGCAGATGCCGCAGCGTTATTCTATCCCAGTGAGGTGGTGCCTTAGGAAAATGAGCCTTTACCGGGTCGTCCAAATCAAGAAGACCTCGCTCCTTCAGGAGCAAAATGGCGGCAGCATTGATCTGCTTGGCAAGCGATCCGATCTGGAACTTTGTATCACTGGCGTTGGCTATGCCCCATTCCAAATTCGCGCTGCCGTAGCTGGCCTCGAATATTACCTCATCACCATCGGCAATCAGTACATTGCCCATGAAAACGCCAGCATTCACTTCCTCAGCAAGCAGCTGTTCCAGCGAGGGATCGTCACCGGCATAGGACGGAGAACAGATCAATAGCGCGAGTGCACATAGTAAATAGCGTGTCATGGCTCTCCCCGAATTGTTGTGAGAACTATAGACCCTATCTTTAGATGCAGATCAAATGTGGATCGGCTGTGATTTGATATCGGCTACGTCCGCTTCCCACCCAGAAGCCGAGCTTTATGGGGGCAATTTGCGATGATCATCAAGAATATGGCATTATCTCCCGGTGAAATTATGGGAGTTGGGATGTTGAGGCCTTTCTTGCTGTATTCGCTCATCAGCGCGATTTTGTGTTGCTCCACCCTCGGCAATACCGCGCTTGCCAACGAACCGCCTGAGTCTGATTTGAACTTGGCCGAATTGCCTTGTCCGCCTGATCCCGCTTTGGGGCCAGAAGTAGCGGCGGAGCGATTACTCTATGCTTTCACTAGGCTCGATCAGGCTTGCTTCAATCAAATGTGGACAGAGGACGCCACGGCATTCCTACCGTTATTGATTGGTGAAGCCGGGCCGGGACGATTGAATGGTCGCGACCAGATCCTGGCTACGTTCGATAAGTTCTTTGGCGGGCGCCAAGCCTCTCAGGAAGATGTTTTGGATATCAATCCGGTTTCTCTCCGTGTCGACCGCCGAGGTGATGTGGCCATCGCTAGCTTTGTCCTTGGCCCTGCACTCGACAATCGCCGGACATTTGTCTTTCGTCGCGAGGAGGATGGCTGGCGCATTTGGCACCACCATGCGTCATGGTTAGGGGACTTTGAGGCCATTTTGGAAACGGAAGTCCAAAGGCGAGTCTCTGAAATCACCGTCAGTGAATAAGCCCATTTCCGCTTTTTACCCATCTGACGACGCTTCCACCAAGGTGGCGATGGGCCAGGAGCGGACCGTCGGCGATCGACCCGAATGCTGACGATACAGCCCTTGCTCAATGATGATTCTGGACTGCTCGCCCGATATGGCTACGGTGCTCTAGGCGGCGTGTGGGCAGCGATTTGACGAAAGTAAGCGGACTTATTGAACCTGCTGGAGCATCTGATCGCTTCACGGAGATCGATGCCCTGAGAGGTTTCGCACTCTTTGGCATTCTGCTTGCCAATCTGCCTGTTTGGATTGGGATACCGTTCGCTGGTGAACGCGTGCCAGAATTGATGGGATCGGTCACCCAGCAGCAGTTCGCAGCCGTGTTTAACGGCATACTGGACGGCAAGTTTTATACGATTTTCTCCGCGCTGTTTGGACTTGGCTTCTCGCTTCAACTTGAGCGCCTGGACGCGCGTGGTGCCGATGGCCGACGCATTTTTATAAGGCGAATGGCCGTGCTTCTGGTTTTCGGACTAATCCATATCTGTCTGATCTGGCCGGGCGATATTTTAATGCTCTATGCGTTGCTCGGCTTCACGCTTCCCCTTTTCCGACCGCTTTCCGATCGCGTTCTGCTCGCGACGTCAGCGGTATTGATATTCGTTCTTCCGTCTCTTCTGGTTTTCTTCGTCAACAACCAGAGCCCTGGGTGGGCATCGCCAATGTGGGATTGGGCTATGAATATCTATGTGGCAGCGGGAGGGACTGCGACGACGGATAGCGAATATTTCAACGACCTCGCCACCGGAGGTGTGGCTGAATTAATACCTCGCGCAGCATCTGAATGGGCCTTTGGAATTGTCGGACGCATCGAGGATTGGCGATTCCTGAAGGTTTTGGGGACAATGCTCTTGGGAATGTGGGCCGGGCGGTTGCTTGTGCGCGGAAATCTGATCGGAAATCGCACCCTGTTGTGGCGCGTCCTGCTGGTCGGCCTTGCCATCGGTGTGCCATGCAGCATCGTATATGCACAACAAATGCCGCACCAACAGTCGCACTGGTCGTCGCTGTTGGGCACCGCGCCACTGGGCTTCGCTTACGCGGCGGCGTTTCTCTTGATTATTCCTTATACACCACGCCTACGACGTATTCTTGCGGATGCGGGGCGCATGGCGCTGACCAACTACATCGGGACAAGCGTGGTCATGGGTCTCATATTCTACGGAATTGGACTTGGGATGATGGGGACTCTCAAGGTTCCAGAAACCTACGCCATTGGACTGCTTTTTTTCGCCTTGATGCTGGTTTGGAGCCGCCTCTGGCTTTCCCGCTACAAACAAGGCCCCCTCGAATGGCTTTGGCGGCGCCTTACCTATCCGCCGAAACCGCCAGCAAAAGTGACGATGGCCTAAACCTTTGGCTACGTCCGCTTTCCACCCAACTGGCGACGCTTTCACCGAGCTAGCGCTGGGCCAGTAGCGGACGGGCGGCTAACGACCCGATTGCAGACATTCCGCCCTTATGTGTTACGTCTGCCAGCCACGGAATAAATTTGAGCGGGGCTTACATCGATGATCAGGGCTGTAGCTGCAACAATCATTGTGATTGCATTACTTGGAGGCTGCTCGGATCGAGCCACGGATATTGATGAGGGTCAGAGTTCGTTGATCGCCTTCGATGGAGCCGATTATAAGGCTGATGCTGAAAAACTCATGCACGGCGAGCGAATGGCCGAAGTCTTCGCCTGCAATAGTTGTCACCTCGAAGATTACACTGGGGCCAATTTTGGTGAGATGATTCCATTGGTGGAAGGGCTTTGGGCAACCAACATCTCCCTAACCATGCCTCAGATGTCCGATGCTGAGCTGGAACTCATTCTTCGCGAAGGCAAGCGTTCTGATCGCGAACTCTACCTAATGCCGTCGAGGCAAACTCATTTTCTTTCAGAGCAAGACATGAGCGCCTTAATTGCTTTTCTCCGAACCATAAAACCAGCAGGCGCGCCAACCCCCGAACCACCTGCTGGATTTGCCGACGCCGTCGCAGATCGGTTGCCAAGAGACTATTGGCGAGAGAAGGAGTACGGGAGACGCTTCTACCCATCGGCTGCTGATGAGGTGGCCTATTACGTTGCGAACCGCGTGCCGAACCTAGGCTCTTCCCTCGAACGGGGGCGCTACATCGCAACGACTGTTTGCAGTGTGTGTCATGGAGCTGCGCTCGACGGCAAAGGCGAAAACAGCGGAGATGTCCAAGCCGCACTTTCATATGACGGGGCAACCTTCGACGCACTCCTGGGTAGTGATATGACGGTCTCTGGTCCAATGCCGCCGAATGAATGGGGTGGGACGCATGCAGCATATCCGCTCACGCCGTCCGAACGCACAGATATATATCAATACGTCTTTGCCTTGGCTGAAAGCCGGGCGGCGACTGAAAAATAGCGGGTATCAAGTCACCGTCGTCAACTCGAAAGCCGACCATCCGCTTTCGACCCGATTGCTGTCATTGGGGTACGCGCTGCGATGAAGCGCTAGGATAGCATCTTCCAAGTCTCGATAATTGCTCGCGCCATGGTGCGCCACGGCTCACTGAAGCCGACTGCCAGAGGAACCAAATAGGTCGAGACGGCGATAGCGCCACCACCAAGGACCCATCGATGAAGCCGTTTGGCTCTAATTAGATCGAACGCCCAAATCGCGAGGACAAACAGGGCTGGTACGACAAAGGTGCCAAGGAACCCTGCGATTCGACCACTCCCCGTTCCTACCATGGCTGCAATGGCGAAGAGCATCATGCGCTTGTGAATGTGCGGTGTTTTGCGATGCAACCAGCCCAGCAGAATTAGGATGCACGCGTTCACCACCTCGAAAATAGGCAAAAGTAGAAAGACATCGGGAGGTATCGGTTCGTCGCCAGTGGTTGGCCTCGACGCATGCTCAAGCGCGACTATCAGGCCACTGGCCAATGCGATCGGGACAAATGCCAATGCCGTCCAGCCTAAGGCACGGTGTCGCGCATACCGACCGCGCGCGATATTCAGGACCTGCCATGCAAAAAGAAGGATCCAAGCCGTAAAAAGCAATCCATGCGCTACGGTCAGCGCATTGAGCGGATTGCCTGGTGGATCATCGACGAAAGCTCGCCCATAAAAACTTGGCGTGAAGCCGACCACAATCGTCAAAATTGCAAGAAACGACCAAATTTGGACAAACCGATGTTCATTCGCAGAGAGCTTCGCCGAGCCAGTCATGCCACCTCCAAACTGTCCGAGAGCATGAAGCTAGTTGCGTTTAGGAAACCAGCCAAGTCACCTTGAAGAGCGAGAGCATTCCCAGTCCGCTTCCTACCCATCGCAATGCGCTTTCATCGAGCTAGCGATGTGCCCGAACGACCAGCGACCGTCCTGCTTTAAACCACGAGATTGATCTCAATCAACTTCAGCCAGTTCTTCTTCTGCTATACATTCCGCATGTCTGAGGAGAGAACCATGAAAATCAACGCTTTCAAGCTCAGCATCTCCACTGCGGCCGTGTTTGGGGCCGCTTGGGTGATTTGCAGCCTCCTCGTAATCGGAGCGCCGCAGGCGATGATGCAAGTGACTGGTCATATGGTCCACGCCGATTTCAGTCATATGAACTGGCAACTCAATTCCTCAGGCCTTGTGGTAGGCCTGCTCGCTTGGTCGATTGGTGCTGGTTTGATCGCCGGTGCGACTGCCGTTGTTTACAATCGGCTGGTAGACTGAAAGAGCCTTGGCCGGTCCGGCTGCAGAGTGAAATGAAACCGGCCTTGTGCTAGGGTGCTTATCTCCATTGGGGGAAAGGCTATGATCAACAGGTTAGTAGCCATCGTGGCCGCTGTATTGCGCAGGGGGAAGGTACGCAAAAGAAACGCCGCTTATGCTCCTGACCAGCCTCATGAAAGCCATTTGGATATTCGTGATGCCGGCCCCGAAGCCATGCGGGATGCCCCGCGGCGAGAGTGGTCAGAAACCGACGAGGACCTCGACGAAAGCTTTCCAGCCAGCGATCCACCAGGTGGATATTAGAGGAAAGCGCCTTTGGAAAAGGAAGTCGTGACGACGCAAGGATCACCGGTTATTTGGCTCGCTATACATGGCTTCCTCGTCGCCTTCGTCTGGGAAATGTTCCAGATGCCTTTTTATGAGATGGAAGCTGAGACACCTTGGGCTGCGACAAAGGTCTGCGGCGCCGCTTCTCTCGGCGATGCCGGGATCATGGTGGCGGCCGCATGGGTGACGGACAGGGTGTCCAAGGGATCGCTTTGGATGGAGAAGCCGAGCCGTTCCGCAATTTTGATCTATCTTGGCGCAGGTATCGGCGTAACCATCGCAATCGAATGGCTGGCAGTGCGGTCCGGATGGGGCTGGAAATATTCCTCGTTGATGCCTGAGATATTCGGAATTGGGCTTGTCCCCCTCGCTATGTGGATTGTTGTGCCTTCGTTATCGCTCTTCCTTTGTAGGCAAATTGTAGGAAGCAGGTCAGCATTCTAAAGCAATCTCCAGCCTCTCGTAGGTGTTGGCCCAGCATGACCGCTTTCCACCCATCTGACGACGGTTTCACCGAGCTAGCCTTGCCCCAAGAGCGGACAGTCAGCTAACTACCCGAGAGCGGCCTAATTGCGGGTCCAACCCCATCCAGCAAGTTGCGCCGAGCGTCGGAAGGTCCAGTCCTTTGATATCGGCGGGAAGATCGTGAATGCTTCTCGACAGCATTGGTTTAGCGCTTCCAATTGCGTCAAAGCGCGTTTACCCGCCAAAGACGAACCGGGGCCGAGATTCAGTGTCTCTCGCCTTAAGTTCGTGGGTCGCATTGGTTTAGCCATTCCTCTGGGGGTGACGATGGCAAGCAATGCAACAGAATTCGGTTCGACGTTTTCAGACATTTCGACTCCTGACATGGAGAAGACCGGCCCGACTGCCAATCGCATCGTGGCGCTGGATTTCGTCCGCGGTGCGGCCCTTTTTGGCATCCTGCTCATGAACATTACAGGGTTTGGGTTGCCTCATGCCTATAACAATCCGGTAAATTATGGCGGGGCCGAGGGAGCGAACCTGGTGGCCTGGCTGATCATCCAGATTGGATTTGAGGGCACCCAGCGCGGGCTGTTCTCGATGCTGTTCGGAGCAGGGATCGTCCTGTTCACCAGCCGGTTAGAGGCTAAGGGCAGGGGCGACGTTGCAGACATATACATGCGGCGCAATCTGTGGCTGGCGGCGTTCGGTATGGTCAACGGCTACCTATTCCTGTGGAGCGGCGATATCCTGTACTTCTATGGGCTAATCGCGCTGATCGTGTTCCCGTTTCGCCGAATGATGCCCAGATACCTGCTGCTGATCGGCGCGGGGGCAATGCTGCTCGGCGCGTTGTTCGCGTTGAAGAATACCAATGAATCGCTCAGCGATTACAACGCCTATCAGGCTGTGCAGGCGGGCGGCGCGAACGTTACCGGGGAACAGCAGGAGCAGGCAAAGGCTTGGGAACAGGCGCTGGAAAGGCACGAATATACTGCCGAAGAACAGAGCAAATATATCGAACAGGCGACCGCTAGCTATTCCAGCTCTTTCTGGCTCAATGCCTCCGAGACTGCCAACATGGAAAGTACGCGCTTCTACCGCTTTTTCTTTCTGGATATCTTCCCGATGATGATGATCGGCATGGCGCTGTTCAAGCTGGGCGTGTTCACGCTCGAGCGGTCGAACGGCTTCTATTGGGCGCTGGTCATCGTGGGGTACGGGATCGGTTTTACCGTCAACACGATTGAGACCCGTTTGATTATGGACGGCGGATTTGGCCTGTTGGCGTTCAACCAGGCAGCAATCACCTACGACCTGGGCCGACTGTCAACAACTGCAGGCCATTTGGGCCTGTTGCTGCTGTTCGCGCGTTCGGGTGTCTTCCAGCTGTTTCAGAACGCGCTCGCTTCGGTCGGCAGGATGGCATTCACCAATTACCTGACCCCCTCAGTGGTGTGCGCGATCTTCTTCGTGGGGTTCGGCTATTTCGGACAGCTCCAGCGGTACGAGCTCTATTATGTCGTGTTGGCGATCTGTTTGGTGCAGCTGGTGCTCAGCCCGCTCTGGCTCAGATATTACAAGATGGGCCCGCTGGAATGGCTGTGGCGTTATCTGACTTACATGCAGGCGCCTGCGCTAAAGAAGGTCGCATAAGGAGCCAGTCGCTCCTCAATTCTAAGGTCGGATCTCCACCCAAAGGCGGCCGTGATTGTGACTTCCCAACGGAGCCGAAAGAAGACCTCCAGTTCGGTCCGCGCAGTGACAAAAGTGGGAGAGGGTGGGGCGCATAAGTGCAAACGATTGGGTCAAGGCGCTTTCACCTGATTGAATTTACGCCTTGCTTGGAAGGTAATTTGGGAACGAGGTGGGTCGACGAGCATGAGCGGGATGCAGCTGCGTATAAGTTACTGTAATCCATAGCTCGTTTGCGGCTTGTCACAGGTTTTCGTAATGATGGGGTCACGTGTTCGAGTCACGTAAGCGGCACCATTTTTCGTGAACCGCAGAAAACGGCCATTTCTTGGCCACCCCACTCCTGACTGCTGAGAACTTCCGAACGAGCAACGCGCTTCCATGTCGGCTTTGCGCCCCCATTCCGGACGCTCGATCTACCAAAATTGCTTCCCGAAAGCTGCCAAACCTGTACCTGCCTAGGTACCTAAGCGATCAACAGGGTGTGAGTGCAAAGCTAGCTCTGTTCGCCTCGGAGTGCTGCTTCTGCCAGCAGCAAAGTTCCAGCCAGGCCAGCCTTATCTCCGAGCGCCGGAGACACTATCTTGTGGTTCTCTCGGCTGGGGAAATAACCTGCCCCAAGTTCCTCCGCCCGTTTGACGACCTTGTCCAGTAGCCCCGGTGTTTTCATGACCCCTCCTCCCAGCACGATTACTTCTGTCGCCATTGAAGCATAGATACTGTGACACATCTGGGCGAGATAACCCGCCACAAGATCATGGGCTTCGTGGTTTGAGGGAAGGTCCGAAAGGCTCGACCCCCAGCGTTCAAGAATCGCTGGCCCGCACGCCAGTCCTTCGAGGCAGTCCCCATGAAAAGGGCAGAAACCTGCAAAATCCTGATCGCCCGGGACACGTCGAGGGTAGATGTGGCCCAGTTCCGAATGGCCTGCTCCGTGCACGAGGCGGCCATTTATGATGGTCCCGCCTCCTATTCCAGTTCCGACCGTAACGTAGGTGAGCGAGGACGCTCCCCTCCCGGCGCCGTGGTAATACTCTGCAAGAGCCGCGCCGTTTACATCGGTCTCAAATCCGATCGGGACGGAAAAAGCCCGTCCGAAGTATCCTGCGAGGTCACAGTCGGACCAGTTGGGTTTGGGTGTCTTGAGAATATGGCCCCAGGCGGGTGACGCCTTGTCGAGTTCGACAGGCCCGAAGCTGGCAATGCCGATAGCGCAAAGCTTACCCTGTTGCTCGAACCATTCTCGCGCCTCCGCAAGGGTTGCGGATGGGTCACGGGTCGGGATTGTGTGCGTGGCGCGTACGCGGTTTGGACTTTCACCTACCGCAAGGACGAATTTGGTGCCGCCCGCTTCAATCCCTCCAAGCAGACCGTCACTCATCTTACCACCTCCATCCGAACTGGCCGGGCATCTTTGGCCTCAGGTCCGATAGCCAGCGCGCAAAGAGGCGCAGGAGCGCCTGCGAATTCGCTACACTCGTCATCTGCGCATTCGATGAAGCTGGAGACAAGCAATTCCTTTGTCACCGACCAGCTGTAGGCCTGTGCAGGGCGACCAGCAGGGTTGGCCAGTACTAGTCCAGACCCGTTCAATGGTGTGTAGGATCCGCGAAAAGCCTGGGCGGACATTCCGTATAGGCCGGTTGGCGCATGCTGCAATTCCGGCGCGAAGGTACTCGACTGAGTGGCCCAAAACGCCAGATAGCGTCCCTTGTGAAAGACGATGTGCGCGCGCTCCAACTCGTTGTTCACTCCGCCAGAATGGATGATGGGTGGCAACAAGGTCCACTTTCCATCCACCTTTTCGGCAAGTCCGATTGCGCCGGTATACTCGCTCTCGCCTGCTGGGCGCGATGCGGAAAAGACCAAGTATTCGCGCTCATCCGCCGGATCCCTGAAATAAGCAGGATCGCGATAGGCTTTGATACGTCCCGCCTCACCTTCGTGAGCATCGGCGGCGATGTAGTCCGAGGTCAATTCAGTCAGGATCGGTTGCGGGCTCCTCCATTCGATTGGCAGTCCGCTCGAGTCCGTACTGGCTGTGGTCTCGAACAAAGCCTGCTGGTAGCCACCGGGCGACGCTTCCAGTCCGGCCCCGGTGAACCAGAGCACGTATTTTCCTTGGTCCCAGATCGAGGAGCCGGACCATTCCCGCTCATATGGGCCGCCGAAGTCGGGTAGGAGAGGGCCGAGATCGACCCACTTGGCATCCTTTCGTTCAAGCAGATGTATCTTGGCCTTAAAATGCCGTCCCGAAGGATCGCCATCGTCAGGAGCGGTCAGGATCATCCAGAACTCGCGCCCAGCGATATCGGCGATGTTTCCATCACGATCCTGTACTGGCCACATGTCCCAGTAATAGAGTTCAGGCCGGGGTCGCACGACCTCGGTTGCAGACAGCTTCGGCAGCTGCGCAACCTGCAGGTTTGCTACGGCTTCGACGTGTGTTCTGGTCCAGGCAGTGGTCACAAGTTCACCCTAGAATTGCCGTCGGGAAAAAATTGGCCGGCGAACCGGGGAGGATCGGTTCGCCGGCCAATCGATCTGATCGAAGGGAGGATCAGAAATCGATGCGAACCGAGGCCGTAACCGTTCGACCTGCGATCGACCTTGCGCGCACGATGCCGTTACCCGGGATCGAACCTTCTTCGGCCTCGGTGTAGCCGAATGCGTCGAACAGGTTGTTCGCATTGAGCGACACTTCCAGACGCTCAAGCGGGCGCACGGCCAGGAAAGCGTTGACCTGCGTATAGGCCGGCAGGACGAGTTCGTTGCTGTCCTGGGTGAAGCTTTCCGTCGTGCCGATCATATTGACACCAGCGGTCAGGAGATCGTCCTCGTACTGAGCGGTGCCCTGATAGACGAAATCGGCCTGCCTGCGGGGCGTGTTGCCGATGACCGACGCGTTGAGCGCATCCACGATTTCCGAGTCTGTGTAGGTGGCGCCGCCGGAGATCGAGAACGGACCAAAGGAATAGCTTCCTTCCAATTCGACACCGATTGCTTCGTAACGGTTATCGGTCAGTTCGAGCGGCGCAATCTCGACATTGGTTTCCGCAGTCTCGGCATAGAAGACGGTACCGTAGAGGCGCAGTCCGCCGGCCTGGTATTTCACGCCGCCTTCGAGCTGGTTGACTTCGGCGATCACGCCGCTGTCGTCGCCACCGGGAAGGCTACCATCCAGCGTGCTCACGGCAGGCGAGAACAGGCTGCGGTCGGCCGTGTGCCGCCCGCCCTGACTGTATCGCGCAAAGACCGAAAGATCGTCCATCACAAGGTAATTGGCGCCGAGCGAGAAGCTGAAATAATCGAAATCGTAATTGACCGGACGCGAATTGCCGAGCGGCAGTACCGCCGTCGAAGCTTCCGCGGGGCTGATCGTGCCGTCATTGTCGAAATCGAAGCTGGTTATACCGTTGCCATAACCGCTGTCCGATCCGGTGATCGAACCGTCCGCACTACCGTAGTCATACCGGATGCTGGCATCGAGCGTGAGCGCACCGCTTTCGAACGACAATGAGGCAAAGGGCGCATAGGTGTCGTAACGCACATCGTAATTGCGACGGCAGCAATTGCCGAAGAAGCTCGCGCTGTATCCGACGACGCCATTCTGCGTGACGGTGTTGCCGCTCGCGTCGACGATATCGACCAGCACGGCGTTGCCGTCGCCTTCCACAGTCTGCACATGCGAAGTCCACAGCCAGTCGGTGTCGACATTCTGGCGGCTGGCGTAAAAGCCGCCGGTGAAGGTCAGCGCACCTCCACCGACATCGAAATCACGCGAAATGCGAAGGTCGTTCGCGATCAGGCCGAGATCGTTCAAGCGCGTGTTGAAGTTCACGATGTTGGTCAGCAACCCGTTGCCACCGATCGAGGAAGCAGTGGCGGTTTGCCCCGCATTGGGACCTGTCGCGAATACAATTGAAGAACCCGGACCGCCGATGCCATCAGCGATGTCCTGCGCGGCCCCCGCGCTGGCCGGAAACGGCGACAGGAAAGCACCTGAATTATCCGAATAACGGAAGCGGTTTGTGGCAGTCCATCCGGGGGCGAATTCGATTTCCGCTTCGACACCGAACGATTTCGATTTCACCGAAAGCCCGTCGTGGAAGTCGTAGACGGCCGGATTGTTGCTGCCGTCAAGCGTCGCCACGGTGTTGATGTAGCGGCTGTAGAGAGCATCGTCGCGCGGATCGAAGTTGGCGATGGCCTGATAGTCAGGGTCGGCGTTGGTGCCTCCGACGAATACCGGCTGTGGCAGGATGGTTGGCGTCTTGTCGTCCAGATACTTGCCGAAGAAGCGGATGTAACCACCATCGAATTCCTGCGTCAGGTTTGCACGGATCTGGCCGCCATTGCTACCGTTGTAGCCGATATCGCGCGCCCCTTGGCCAGTGCGATAGAAGCCGCCGACATGAAAATAGGTGTCGTCGCCAAGCGGTACGCCGTAATCGAAGTCGAGCCGATAAGTCTCGTGGTCGAGCCCAATCGATCCAACGATCGAACCACCCTGCTTCTCACCGGTTTTCGACACGAAGTTGATGATGCCGCCGGGCGAATTTGAAGCAAAGGTGGAGGCCGAACCGCCGCGAACGGCCTCGACGCGACCGACATTGCGATCAGCGCGAACGAAGTTGTCCGAGTTGCCGAAGATGATGTCACCGAACTCGAGAACCGGCAGGCCGTCTTCCTGGAGTTGGATGTATCGCGCACCGCCGGTCGAAACCGGGATGCCGCGCACGGCGATATTGGCATTGCCTTCACCACCCGAAGCTTCCGAGCGGATACCCGGGATCTGGCGAACCAGGTCCGCAGCCGAGCGTGGGTTCACATCTGCAATGGATTCGGAGTCCAGCACGCTCAGCGAAACGGAACTCTCGAGGCGGTTCTGCGCCCGCGCCACGCCGGTCACGATGATGACTTCATCTTCCAGAACTGGATCGCCATCTGCGGCAGGCGCCGCGTTCTGCGCATTGGCGGTGGTTGATAGGGCCGAGAGGGCAACGCCCACGGCCAGAACTGCACGAAACTTCATGGCATCCACTCCTTATCCCAAGATCGCGACGCTCTGCCGGCCCACGATTCGCTATAAGGCATAAGACGATTGCAAACGTTTGCAACCGATTTTTGCAAACGTTTGCAATAAATCTGGATTCGTGTCAGTCGAGGGAATGGAGCAGGCTTCAGACCTGCCGGGGAAGAGGATTGGAAGGTATGCAAAGCATCGCAAAACCGCGGCTTTCGCTATTGCGAATCATCGAAATGAACATCGGCTTCTTCGGCCTGCAGTTCAGTTTCGGGCTACAGCAGGCAAACATGGGTCCGATTTACGGTTTCCTGGGCGCGGAAGAGGCGACGATGCCTTTGCTATGGCTGGCGGGACCGATGACCGGATTGTTGGTGCAGCCGATCATCGGCGCGATGAGCGACCGGACGTCGTCACGGTATGGCCGGCGCACACCCTACTTCCTGATCGGCGCGATCATCTGTTCGATCAGCCTGTTCCTTATGCCGTATTCCAGCACGCTGTGGATGGCGGCCAGTCTGCTGTGGATCCTCGATGCGGGTAACAACATCACCATGGAGCCCTACCGCGCATACGTCGCAGACCGCCTCGTGCCGGACCAGCGTTCGATAGGGTTCCTTACGCAAAGTGCCTTCACCGGGCTCGCGCAGACCCTGTCCTATCTTGCTCCCACCCTGCTCACGAGCTTCGTGGCGCGAGACGTGCTGGATGCCAACGGTATCCCGGTGGTCGTGAAGATCGCCTTCATCATCGGTGCGATCCTGTCGATCAGCACTATCGCCTGGTCCGTCTGGCGCGTCCCCGAATTGCCGATGACCGATGAAGAAAAGGCGACACTGGCCGACAAACCCCTTACGCCAGCCGCTACTCTTGCAGACATAGTCAGTGCCATACGCGAAATGCCCAAGGCCATGCGTCAATTGTCGCTCGCCATGCTGTGCCAGTGGTACGCGATGTTTGCTTATTGGCAGTACATCACATTCGCCGTCGGGCGGTCGCTCTACGATACGTCCGATCCTTCGAGCGCGGCATTCCGCGATGCGACCCTGACGACGCAGCAAGCTGGTGCGCTCTACAATTTCATCGCTTTCCTTGGAGCGCTGGTCCTGATCCCTATCGTAAGAAAGCTGGGCGCACGGTTGACGCATGCCTTTTGTCTCACGGCGTCGGGAATAGCCATGCTGCTGATTCCAGGAGTAGAGACCACGGCCGCCTTGTTCATGTTGATGCTGGGTATCGGAATCGGCTGGGCAGGCATGATGGGCAATACATATGTCATGCTCGCCGACGCCATCCCGCCGGAACGCAACGGCATATACATGGGCATTTTCAACATGTTCATCGTCATCCCGATGCTGATCCAGACACTAACCATGCCGCTGTTCTATGAGCCGCTGCTTGGGGGGGATCCGCGCAACGTGTTGTTGCTTGGCGGAGGCTTGATGATCCTGGGGGCGATCGCCACGATGTTCGTCGATGCAGGACGTCCGGTGCCAAAAGTGATGCAGCCCCAGGCTGGCTAGGCTAGGAGGCTAACATGCCCGTAGACCGCAAACCTGACGACCGGCCCGTTCGCACGATCACCGATCTTGCGAAACTGGCCGGTGTCTCACCGGGCACTGTTTCGCGAGCCCTGGCGGGTAACAGCCTCGTCAATGATAAGACGCGTGAAAAAATCGAGGCCATCGCTCGCGAGCATGGGTTCCGCCCGAACCAGATGGCCAGTCGCCTGCGGCGTCAGAGAACTGGCGTGATCGGCGTCATCATTCCGCTCGGACACGAACAGAAGCAGCAGGTCTCAGACACGTTTTTCCTCACCCTTCTGGGTCACCTCGCCGACGAGCTGACCGAGAAAGGCTACGACCTCATGCTCCGCCGCGTGGTACCGGCGAGCGACGAAGACTGGCTCGACCCTTTTATTGGCTCTGGAATGATCGACGGGGTTATCGTCGTTGGTCAGTCGGATCAGTTCAACCACCTTGAAGAGGTGGCAGACGGATATCGGCCAATGGTAGTCTGGGGCCAGCACCGCGAAGGACAGCGCCATTGCGTGGTCGGATCGGATAACTTGCTAGGCGGCAAGCTAGCCATGCAGAGACTGGTAGCTGCGGGCGCAAAGCGAATGGCTTTCGTGGGGGATACGAACGCCCCGGAATTCGCGGCACGATATTCCGGGGCGAACCAAGTGGCCCAATCCTTCGGGCTGACACTTTCCGAGCTTCCTGCCCATCTCGCGACATCGGGGATGACGACCGAGGTCGCCACCTTGATGGAGAAGGCAGTCGGCAATTACGACGGCCTTTTCGCGGCGACCGACTTGCTTGCCTTGGCTTGCTTAGGAGAGTTGCGCAAACTTGGCCGGAACGTCCCGGAAGACATGAAAATCGTTGGTTTCGATGATCTTCCGATTGCACAGCAAACCGCTCCACCATTGACGACCATTCGGCAAGATATCGCAGGTGGTGCCCGTGCGATCGTTCAACTGCTTCTGAGACGAATTGCTGGCGAAGAGACAGAAAGCATCGTTATGCCGCCGACGCTCGTTGTCAGGGGCACAGCGTAAGCGAGTTGCGGCTGTTCTTCTAACAGAGGAAATTGCGGACCGGCAAAGTGTGTAAAATGCACCAAAGCCTCGATTTGCAGGCAACAGCTTCTCTCGATATCCCGCCTTCAATCTCGATCGGTCGGATATCGTGGCTGTATTTTCAAGCAGGTCTCCGAAAGCCCGTCCCAAGGTCTTGTACGGCTCATGTTGGCGCGTAGCGATGTCGTATTTTTTTCGGTCAGCCGGACAAAACCTGACAGTCCGCAATCGGCCCAATTGCTGTCGCTAGCTCCGGCGCCGCCCTTGCGGCGATAAATTGATCACAATAGCGCCACTAACCTAAGCGTCTTATGCCGAAATGTGGGTTCGGAGCTGTCACCGCTACCAGAGCCGTGTCACTAATTCGGCGACAGTGAACGCACAGTGTTAGGAGCTTGCGGTGTTCCGCAATGCCGCGCCGAGTGCTGCGACTTTGTCGTTGAGAGATTTTAGGTCGGAAGCCTCCATTCCAGTTGCTTCAAGGATGGAGGTGGGAACGCATCCGAGCGCCTCATCAGTCAACTTCGCGCCAGCCGGCGTAAGTCCAAGTCGTACGACGCGCTCATCCTGCTTGTCCCGGGTGCGCGTTAAGAGTCCTGCAGCTTCCAATCGCTTGAAGAGCGGAGTGAGAGTGTTGGATTCTAGATGCAGTTTGGCACCGAGCTCCTTCACCGTTTGTCCGTCCTGTCCGCGCAACGCGACCAAGGCAAGATACTGCGGATAGGTAAGGTCAAATCGGTCGAGCAAGGGCTTGTAGACGCGGTTGAACGCCAGCCCTGCCGCATAAACGGAGAAGCAAAGGAACTGATCAAGCGGATTGCCTTCATAGGCAGGAGGAACTGATTTCGTCATGCGATCCATATAAATCGCACACGATTTAATCGCAAGGGTTGACATTGCGAATCGCCGTTGTATTTAGGTCGCACCCGCTTCAATCGCGTGCGATCTAAATAGGAGCCCATATCATGTCGAAGTTCACCAAATCCGCAGTTTTCGCCTCCAGCGCCCTCCTGAGCGTCCTTTCGTCCGCCGCAACTGCAAACACCCTCGAGCCTTCCGCCGCCGCGTTCGCGCAAGCAGCCGCCTCGGGTCAGCCAATCTACGAACTGCCTTACGAAGAGGCGCGCGCTGTCCTGGCTGGCGTGCAGGCTGGCAAGGTCGACGCGTCGGCTGCCACGACGACGGAGGACCAGGTCTGGAAGGTCGGCCCCACCGGCCAAGTTCGTATTCGCATCGTCCGCCCGGCTGATGCATCAGGACAGCTTCCAGCTGTGCTGTATTACCACGGCGGCGGCTGGGTGATGGGAGATCGCAACACTCACGACCACCTGATCCGCGAACTGGCTGTCCAGTCACGCGCTGCAGTTGTCTTCGTCGAATATGACAACGCCCCGGAAGTCCGTTATCCCGTCAACAACGAGCAGTCTTACGCAGCTCTCGAATATGTTGCCGCGCATGGCGCCTCGCTCGGCATCGACTCCTCGCGTCTTGCCGTCGCAGGAGACAGCGCCGGGGGCAACATGGCGATCGCTATCACCATGATGGCAAAGGATCGTGCGGGACCTAAGATCAGCCACCAGTTGCTGTTCTATCCGGTGACCAATGATGTCTCGAACAATAGCTCGTATCGCGAGTTCGGCGATGGACCGTTCCTTACCCGCAAGGCGATGGATTACTTCCTCGAGGCTAACTACCCCGCCGAGAACCGCAAGGACGTTCTGGCCTTCCCGCTTCGCGCCTCGCTCGATCAACTGACCGGTTTGCCCTCAGCCACGATCATTGTGGCCGAGAACGACCTGCTGCGCGACGAAGGTGAGGCCTATGGCCGCCGCCTGATCGAAGCTGGCGTGCCCGTGGCGACGACCCGTTATGGAGGGACCATACACGATTTCGTGATGCTCAACCCGCTCGCCGCCAGCGAACCTGCCCGCGCTGCGATCGCCCAGGGCGCCCAGCGTTTGCGCTACGCCTTCTCGCGCTGAACCTGACCAACAAAGGAAATCCTTATGACCAGGATCCTCTACACCACCCGCGCTACTGCAACCGGAGGGCGTGACGGCGCGGCGCGCACGGATGATGGTGCGTTCGAAGTCTCGCTCGCAGCACCCAAGGAGTTGGGCGGCAATGGCCAAGGCAATAATCCTGAGCAATTGTTTGCGGCTGGCTATGCCGCTTGCTTCCTCAGTGCGCTGAAGTTCGTCGGCAGTCAGGGGCAGTTCGCGCAGGTGCCGAGTAATGCCAGCGTCTCCGCCACTGTAGGCATCGGTCCGCGCGATGACAAAGGCTTTGGCCTGACGGTATCGCTCGAAATATCTCTCCCGGGTCTAGAACTTGGCAAGGCCGAGGCGCTCGTGGCGGAGGCCGACACGGTTTGCCCTTATTCGCATGCCGTGCAGCGTAACATCCCGGTTCGTCTGAGAGTCTCAGTGAGCGAATGAACCCGATAATCCCCGGCTCGGACAGAGTAGTGTTGTTCGAGCCGGGACTGCATCGTGAAATGTGGACGCAGCCCAAATTGCCAAAGTTACCGTGAGGCGCGCGAAATCTCACGTGCCAGATCGACGAAAACCTTGAACGCCGCAGGGGGATTTCGGCGGCTCGGATAATAAAGGCACAAGGGCGCTAGCGCCGGTGTCCACTCATCCAAAACCTGCACCATCCTCCCCGCCTCGATGTCAGGCCGGACATCAGATTCCATGAAGAAGCCGAAGCCGATGTTTTCGAGGACGGCCATTCGAGCGACGCTTGCCTCATCGAGGATGATGGGACCGCGGACTTCGATATCCACTGGTTGGCCTTGGGCCTCGAAATGCCAGCGGTACATTGCTCCATTGGGAAGGCGCACGCGGATACATCGGTGAGAGAGCAGATCCGCTGGCACTCGCGGGCGTTCTCGATCAGCCAAAAATGCTGGGGACGCCACGACGACGTGCCGCCTGGCTGGAGTGACCGGAATGGCGATCATGTCGGACGGGACCAGGTCCAGGCTCCTCACACCGAAGTCGAAACCGTCGGCGACAATGTCAGTAAGATTGCCTTCAGTGACGAGATCGATGTGGACGTCGGGGAAGCGCCTCAGGAACTCCAAGATAAGCGGCCCCATGATTTCGCGTGCAGCAGTGGGGAATGTGTTGATACGCAATGTCCCAGAAGGCGTATCTTGCTGCGATCGAACTGTGTCCAGCGCTTGGTGGACGTCTCTTAATGCGGGCGTGACCTGATCTACAAAGCGTCGGCCTGCTTCAGTAAGTGCAACGCTGCGGGTCGTACGATTGAACAAGCGAACACCCAGTTGGCTTTCCAGCTTGGCGATTGCGCTGCTCAAGGCGCTTGTCGACATCCCCAGATCGACCGCAGCCGCTCGAAACGAACCTTTGCGACCGATCGCAAGGACGGCATCGAAATCGCTCAAGCTGTAATTGGCCATTATCCTGAAATCCCGGATAGATTATCCCATTTTATCTAGATTATCGGGACGTGAGTAAAGGCCTATCTGGATTTTGTCGAACCGGTCGGTGCTTCTCAACGAACACCAATCCGAGCTGGAGAATGATAATGCCTGTCCATTTGCCCGACGTGGTCCGCGAGTATTTCGAGGCCGATAAGACCGCAAACCCTGATGCGATCGTCCAATGCTTTGCTGAGGACGCTGTCGTTATCGACGAAGGAAATACCTACACTGGACGCGAGGCCATCCGCCAGTGGATGGCAAATGCCTCCACTCAATATACCTACACCGTCAAGCCGATTACTATCGCTCTCGAGCACGGTCGGATCGTCGTGACAGGACATCTTGTCGGTAATTTTCCCGGAAGCCCGGTCGACTTGCGCTACATCTTCGCCTTCGCAGACGACAAGATCGCCAAACTGGAGATCGTACCGTGAGCGACTTTCTATCGCTCAGCGGCAAGCGGGCGCTAATCACGTCGGGGACCCGAGGCGCAGGTGCGGCTACCGTCGCACTTCTAATGGACCTCGGCGTCCACGTTTTGACAACGGCTAGGAGCAAGCCAAGTGACATGGAGGAGGCGGACTTCGTTGCCGCCGACCTTACTTCACCGGATGGATGCGCTGTCGTGGCGCAAGCCGTGCTCGATCGCCTTGGCGGGGTAGATATCGTTGTGCATATGCTCGGCGGTTCTTCTGCACCGGCCGGTGGGTATCAAGCGCTCGACGAGGAAGAGTGGCGCAAGGAATTCGACCTCAACTTGATGCCCGCGGTGCGCCTCGACCGAGCCTTGCTCCCTTCGATGACAGCGCAAGGATCGGGTGTGGTGATCCACGTAACATCCATCCAGAGAGAACTGCCACTGCCCCAGGCTACAACAGCCTACGCTGCAGCAAAGGCGGCTTTATCGACCTATAGCAAAGCGCTTTCAAAGGAAGTCTCGCCCAAGGGCGTTCGCGTTGTGCGCGTCTCGCCTGGTTGGATCGCGACGGAAAGCTCCGTCGCTCTCGCCACACGCCTCGCAGCCGATCATGGCGTGAGCGTAGAGCAAGGAAAGCAAATGATCATGGATTCCCTTGGCGGTGTTCCGATCGGTCGACCTTCTGAACCCGCAGAGATTGCAAATCTGATCGCGTTTCTGGCTTCCGATCGAGCAGCAACCATAACTGGATCTGAGTATGTCATTGATGGCGGGACAATCCCTACGGTGTGATCGCTGCGAATATTGATTAGCCACAAACGGCAGCTTTCGAGCCTGCGCAACTCAGAAGCTGACTGTCGGCTTACGGCCCCGTTCCTGCCGTTTGTGATTGGAGACAGGTGGGGGCTCCGACTTCAATCGGAGGCTGTCGGTTCCATCGGTGCGGTGCGTGGAGGATAGCCCAGGTGAGCCTCCATCAATTTAGTGGCTAGCCGCAACGCGTCAGGCGCGGCGCGATGAGGGATCGGTGCGCGCTTCAATAGGTAGGCCAGGTGTCTATGCTGATCTGCACTGAAGCCGTGAGTAAGAACTTCGAAGTGATACACCGTGAATTGCTGTTTCCGACCTGCAGCGTCGAACAGCCTGTCTAGCCAGTCCTGATCGTATCTTGGAGCATCCGTGGCCACGATCACCTGATGACCGAGAAGGGCATTTAGCCAATCACAGACCTCGCCCGGATCATAACCGTGCTGATTTAAAGTTTGGAGCGACAATCCGTGGACTGCCTCCGAGGCCGGAGACCAGATACCACTTCTTAGCCACGAGGCCGTCGGGCGGATGATCCTTGCCCCGGTTTCGATCGGGTTGGGCTCACCTCGGACCAGCGCCAAACCAACTTCGATTGGATAGCTCCCAGAGCCCAAAGCGGAGGCTTCAATATCAAGGACCGCAACCCGCCTATCACTTCGGGTCAGTATGTCTTTCATTCGTGAGGCATCCTTTCACCTCATCCACCTTCAGTCTACCGATATGTGATGGTTTTGAAACGATCGCAGAGGGTGCCGCCAAAGGCTGATCGCACCTCCTGTCGTCTCAGTCACATCAAGCACTGCTAAGCAGGTAACTGTCGTATGCTATGGACGTGGGAGCAAAATTTCCCAATGATTTGAGTGCCCATTTTTGTCGTCTATGGGGCACCACTTTCCAAATTAGTAGCGAACAGTCGGGTGCACCGCGATGTCGGGGCCGATGGCATGTTTTGGCCTATCGGTCCCGAACGCGCTGTCGAGCCTCTACACGATGCCTTCCGCTAATCCCGTGCAGCCTCCAATGGTCTCCTACCGGTCGTGCTCGCGGGTCAGCCTCGGACTCACTCTCCCACCGGATTGCCCTCGGTATCCAATTCGATGAACTCGCCGGGCAGGCCCGCAGCGAATTCTTTTACTGCCGAGCGTTGGGTTTCCCCGTCGCCGACCACGACCCAGATCATTTCTTCCGGATCGAACCATTCCTGCGCGGTCTTGCGGAAATCTTCCACGGACATGGCGAGTAGCCGCTCTTGGCGTTCTTCGACCAGAAGGTCCGACAAGCCGTATTTAGCCATCTCGGCAATGAGCCCGAGCTTGGCACCCAGGCTTTCCTGCGATCGCGCCGTGTCCTTGATGATCTGGTTGCGAGTAAGATCCGCTTCGGCCTCGCCGAAGTTCTGGCCGTAGGCTGCTACCATGTCGCGAATGATCTCTAGCGACGGGCCTGTCGCATTGGCGCGCACACTGGTCTGTACGCCCCATGGCTGAGTGACACGGCCGCCGCTTACAGCAGAATAGGCACCGTAAGTGTAGCCCTTCTCGATACGCAGCATCTGCGCCAGGTCGCCGCCGATGGAGCCGCCGAGCTTCTGGTTCGCGAACTCGATCCGTTCGTGCTCGAGGCTGTCGGACGCGACCGTCAGACGTCCGGCGCGGATGACGCTCTGCTTCGAACCCGGCACGTCGATGAAGTAGACGTTGCCTGCCACGCCTGTATCCGCGGCAGGCGCCAGTTTGATTGGGGCTTCGTCCCGCGCGAGCGAGCCTGCCAGCGGCGCGAAGGCCGCGGTCGCTGCTGCTTCGCTCACATCGCCTGCGACGTGTATGCGTACGCCGTTGGAGCCGAGCGCGGCGTGGCGATCGCGCAGAGCCTGGAGGTCGATCCCCTCGACCGTCTCGATGGTTCCGATCGCGCGGCGACCCTCCGGGTGGTCGCCGTACGCCAGGGCATTGAAAGCGAGGGCCGCAATCGCAGCAGGATTGGCCTGCGCGCTACGAATGGCAGACAACTGCTTGTCGCGTGCACGCGACAGAGCTTCAGGGGTAAAGCGCGGTGTCGCGATGATTTCCGACAACACCTCGACCACCGCAGGCAGGTTGCGCGCGAGAGTGGTCCCGCTGATGGAAACCCCGTCGGAGTTCGCACCTACCGAATAGCCGGCACCGAGGCGTCCCAGGGCCTGCTCGATTTCCGCAGCACTGCGCGTGGCGGAGCCTTCTTCCATCAGACTGGCGAGCAGGGCCGTCGTCCCGAGGCCTTCATCCGTGTCGAGCCGTGTCCCGCCTTCGAACGTGATGATGAAGGAAGCCACGGGGGTCTCGTCGAAGGTCGTGCCGATAAGCGAGACGTTCTTCGCAAGATCGGCTTTCCAGGTCGGAACCGTCTTCGACAGCGGCAATTCGCCGAAAGCCGGCTCGGACCTGTCGTATTTGGTGGGCGTCTTCGCGAACTCCGCCGCTTCACCCTGGCTCACTTCCTCGTCGGCGCTGCCTTCGCCGACTTCCTCGATCCAGACCTTGGCGACTTCGCTCTTGTCGACGGCGAGCGCGGCTTCGCCCTTGGGCACGAAGCTGGTGATGACGCGCGGCTGTCCGGCGACGTGCGCGGCAAATGCACGCTCGATATCGGATGTATCGAGGGACCGGACGTCGGCGAGGGTCTTAAGGATGTATGCCGGATCTCCGGCAAATTCGTTGCCGATAGCCAGCGCCTCTGCCTTGCCGCGCACTGTGGAGAGCTGGTTGTAGAGGCCGGTTTCGGATTCGGCCTGGATGCGAAGCAGCTCGCCTTCGGGAATCCCTTGGGCCGCGATTTCGGCAAGGCCGGCGTCGACCGCGGCCAGGACGGCATCGAGGTCGGTGCCTGCATTGGCGCGAACCAGGATCGCGAGTTCCCCGGCCAGTTCCTCGGCCCGGTGGAACGAGAATACGTTGGCGGCCAGCCCGCCTTCGACAACCTGGCGGTAGAGCGGGGAGGCTTTCGAGCCTAGATAGTTGGCGAGCACGTTCAGTGCCATTTCGTCCCCGTCGAACTGGGCCGGGGTGGGGTACACAAGGCGTAGTTCTGGAAGCTTGGCGAAATTGTCCTCGAACATCAGCCGCGCTTCGGCATCGAGCTCTACCGGACGGGGAGTGGCGTCGGGAACGTCGGGCCCGCGCGCAATCTCTCCGAACCAGCGTTCGACCTTGGCCTTGGTCTCGGCAATATCGATGTCGCCCACAATCGCGAGCGTCGCATTGTTCGGGCCGTAGTAAGCATCATAGAACTCGCGCACGTCGGCCAGCGTTGCCGCCTGCAGGTCGGGCAGTGATCCGATGACGGTCCAGTTGTAGGGGTGGTCTTCCGGATAGAGCGCGCCGGCGACGACTTCCCCGACATAGCCGTAAGGCGCATTGTCGACCCGTTGGCGCTTCTCGTTCTTGACGACCTGCTTTTCGCGCTCGAGCGCGTCTTCGGTGACAGTATTGATCATGAAGCCGAGGCGGTCGGAATCGATCCACAGCAGCTTGTCGAACGCGTCGATCGGGACGGTCTCATAATAGACCGTGCGGTCGCGGGTCGTGTAGCCGTTGCGATCGCCGCCCCATGCAGGGATATCGCGGCGATTGGCGCCCTGCGGCACGTTCTCGGAATCGTTGAACGCCATGTGTTCGAAGAAATGCGCAAAGCCCGTGCGCCCCGGTTTTTCGCGGGCGGAGCCGACATGAGCCACGGTCATCAGCGAGACGATCGGATCGGAATCGTCCACCGCGAGGATGACTTCCAGCCCGTTGCCCAGAACGAACTTCTCATAGTCCAGTCGCACTTCGCCAGCGGCATCTGCAGTAGAGGCCTGTTGCGATGTGTCCGGTGCCCCCGCGCTCTCCTGTGCATTGGCTTGGCTGGTCGCCAGAGCGATGGCGGAAACGGCGAGAACGAGTTTGTTGCGCATGAAAATCCCTTCTGTTGTCAGAAGGCTAACCGAATGAATCGGGTTTTGCGAGGCGTTGGACTGGTTTTTCCAATCCTTGGCCCGAAAGGAATTCGCACGGCGCGAAGAATAGGCCGAGCAAAGCATCACATGAGCGGCAAAGGCTTGCCTCGCTTTATTCGTCGCGCAGCCAAAAGGGGGCTCACCGGACATTGGTCCGATGGCCCCATTGGCCGGTTTAGACGCTTTCCGGAACTGAAGGCCTGAATGCCTTCAGCGGATTCAGGCCAGCGAGACGTGCCGTTTCAGGTGATGGTCGACGTTGCCGAATTCCGATTCGAAGATCGTCAGGCGCTTGAAGTAGTGGCCGATCGCATATTCGTCGGTCACACCGTTGCCGCCGTGGATCTGGATCGATTCCTGTCCGACAAGACGGGCCGCTTGGCCGACACCGACCTTGGCGGCGGACACCGCGCGCTTGCGCTCCCTTTCGTCTGCTTCCAGCTTCAGCGTCGCGAGATAGGTCAGCGAAACCGACTGCTCGTAAGCGGTGTACATGTCGACCATGCGGTGCTGGAGCACCTGGAACTTGCCGATCGGCACGCCGAACTGCTTGCGCTGGCGGGAATATTCGACGGTCATGGCATGAGCTACCTTCATGGCGCCGCAAGCCTCGGCGCATTGCGCGGCGATCGCCTCGTCGGTGACTAGCTCGATCAGGGGAAGGGCAGCGCCCTCGTCGCCGATCAGCGCATCGCCGGGCACCGAGACGTTTTCGAAGTAGACTTCCGATGCGCGGCGGCCGTCGACGGTCTCGTAGTCCCGCGTCACGATGCCGTCGGCCGATTTGTCGACGATGAAAACGCTGACGCCTTCGCGGTCGCGGCGGTCACCGCCGGTGCGGGCGGTGACGACGAGGTGGCTTGCCCAAGGGGCGCCGATGACGACGGCCTTGTGGCCGTTGAGGACGTATCCGCTTCCGTCCTTCTTCGCGGTGGTTTCGAGATCGGCAAAGTCATAGCGCCCGCGCGGTTCGGCATAGGCAAACGCGAAAATGCGACTGCCGTCGATGATCGCCGAGAGATGTTCCTCGCGCTGGGCCTCGCTTCCGGCATGCTTCAGGAAGCCGCCGGCGCAAACCACGGTGGGAACGAAGGGTTCGACCACGAGGCCCTTGCCGAATTCTTCCATCACGATCATCGCGTCGACCGCGCCGCCGCCGAAACCGCCGACGTCCTCGCTGAAGGGCATGCCGAGGATGCCGAGTTCGGCCAGCTGGGCCCAGACTTCAGGCCGCCAGCCCGCATCGCTCGCGATGGCCGCGCGGCGGCTTTCCCAGTCGTATTGTTCGCGGACCATGCGCGAAAGTCCGTCGCGCACCATGTCCTGTTCTTCGGTGAAGTTGAAATCCACGGGTCTCTCTCCGCTGGTACCTCGAGCCTTACAGGCCGAGGATCATTTTCGTGATGATGTTGCGCTGGATCTCGTTCGATCCGCCATAGATGGAGGTCTTGCGCATGTTGAAATAGGTCGCGGCAGAGTGGTGCGCGTATTCCGGCCCGATCGGATATTCGTTCGATCCGGTGTCGTTAGCGATGCTGCCGTAATAGGGCGTGCCGTAGCTGCCGACCGCCTCGAGCGTGAGTTCGGTCAGGCGCTGCTGAATCTCGGTGCCCTTGATCTTGAGGATCGAGCTTTCGGGCCCCGGTCCCTTGCCAGCCTGTTCCCCGGCCAGCGTGCGCAGTTCGGTGATCTCGAGCGCGGCGAGATCGATTTCCAGCTGGCTGACCTTGCGCGCAAAATCGAAATCCTCGATCAGCGGCTGGCCGTCGAGTGTTTCCTCCGCCGCGATTTCGCGCAGCTTTTCGACGCCGCGCTTGGAACGGGCGACCCCGGCAATTCCGCTGCGTTCGTGGGCAAGCAGGAACTTGGCGTAGGTCCAGCCCTTGTTCTCCTGGCCGACGAGGTTCTCGACCGGCACGCGCACGTCGGTCAGCCAGGTCTCGTTGACCTCGTAGCCCCCGTCGAGAAGCTTGATCGGCTTCACTTCGACGCCGGGCGTCTTCATGTCGACGAGGATGAAGCTGATGCCTTCCTGTGGCTTGTCGGCATCGGGATCGGTGCGGCACAGGAAGAAGCCCCAGTCGGCATATTGCGCCAGCGTGGTCCAGGTCTTCTGGCCGTTGATGACGTAGTGATCGCCGTCGCGGACTGCCGTGGTCTTCAGCGAGGCGAGGTCCGAACCGGCGCCCGGTTCGGAATATCCCTGGCACCACCACACGTCGCCGCTGCGGATGCCGGGCAGGTGCTTCGCCTTCTGCTCTTCATTGCCGAAGGTGTAGATGACCGGGCCGACCATCGCCACGCCGAACGGGAGCGGCATGAACGCGTTCACGCGGGCGTTCTCTTCCGACCAGATATAGCGCTGGGTCGGCGTCCATCCCGTGCCGCCATATTCCACCGGCCAGGCCGGTACGGACCAGCCTTTTTCGCCGAGGATCTTGTGCCAGGCGACCATGTCTTCGGGCGACATGTCCTCGCGCATCCCGAAATCGGCGAGATGGGCGGGATAGTTCTGCGAGATGAAGGCGCGCACTTCGTCGCGGAAGGCTTTTTCCTCGGGGGTGAATTCGAGATTCATTGGCTCAGGCTCCGATATCCGTTCTGTCCGGCCAGCCCTGTAAGGGCCAGCTCCTGCCGGCTTTCGAATCTCACGTAATGGAAGGTTCGAGCAAATCGCAACCGTTACGCAACGGAAGGTGCAAGATTCCTTCCCGGTTTCGGGCGCCGGGAACCGGATTCGTGCGGATTAGCCCGAGGCTATTCCATAACCTGCGCCAGCATGGCCTGCATCGTGGCGCGCTGTTCCGGGTCTTGCACGACGGCCAGCGATCGTTCGATCACCGATGGCGGATCGAGCCTGCGGGCCATGGTCCGAGCTTCCTCGGGCCTGCCCATCGCCGCCAGGCACAATGTCAGGCCGAAAATGCCGGGACTGTGATCGGGCGCAAGGTGCAGCGATTCCGATAGCACCATATGCGCTTCGTCCAGCCGTCCCAGCCCGACGAGGCACAGGCCCTTGCCCGAAAGCAGGCCGTAGCGCCGCGCGGAATGGGGATCGAGCCTCAGCGATTCCTCGAAATGCTCGATGCCTTCTTCCGGTCGACCGGCGGCCAGCGCAGTCCATCCGGCGTAGAGGCGGGTGAGGGCCGAGCCGGGATTTACCTCCAGCGCGCGGCCAATGAGGCGCTCCGCCGTGGGCAGGTCTTCGCCGAGCGCCACGAGCACCCCGGCACCGTGGGCAAGCACATAGGTGTCCTCTCCCCGCAGGCGCAGGGCGAGGTCAAGGTAACGATGCGCCTTTTCCCGGTGCTCCTCGCCGTTCTCGTCCCATTGCGAATTGTAATAGACCGCATGGCTCATCGCGAGAATGACTGCGGCCCACGCGAATTTCGGGTCGAGACGCAGTGCTTCCTCGGCTGCCTCGATCGCGACTTCCATGTCTTCGCGGTCCCAGCTCATGGTGGCGGCATTGGCCCGCAGGAAGAGCTCGTAGGCGCTGGGAGAACTGGTCGGCCGCTCCACCGCGCGGCGGGTTTCGAGCGCCTCGATCGTAGCGTCGATCGCGCTGGCGACCGAATTGGCGATCCGGTCCTGTAGTTCGAAGACATCCTCCAGCTCGTCGTCGAAGCGCCCGGCCCAGACCTGCGCCCCGCCTTCTCCGTCGATCAGCGACACTGCGATGCGAACTCTTCCGCTGGCCCTGCGCACGCTGCCTACGAGCAAGTAGCGCACCCCCAGTTCGAGCGCGATTTCCGGCAGGGGCAACGTGCTGTCGCGGTAGACCCTGCTAGTCGAAGCTCCGAGAACGAAGAGGACATTGAACCGCGAGAGGACGGTGGCGATTTCCTCGACGATGCCGTCGGCAAAATACTCGTCGCTCTCGTGCGGCGAGAGATCCTTGAAGGGCAGGACGGCGATGCTCGGGATGGTTGCCTTTTGGTTGCCTGCAGCAGGCCGGGGCAAGGCCTTGGGCACCGGCTCGCCCGCTTCGGCCAGTTCCTCGATAGTCGCCAATAGTCGGTGCCAGGCGGGGCTTTCCTTGCCGTCCCATCCGCTCATGTCGAGGCAGTGGATCTGGTTGAAGGGGAGGGGCGGCTGCGCTCCGTCGAGCGTGACTTGGACCAGCTTGCCATCCTGCCGGGCTGTATCCGCTTCCGCACGCACCCATTGCGACCGCGCGGCTGCCGATGACCAAAGCGCCACGACCGCTTCGGCATCGCGCAGGCGCTCCTCGATTACTTCGGCATAAGCACGGTGCGCGGGAAGCTGGTCGTCGCGCCAGACCGTGTAGCCCTGGAGACGCAGCATCTCCGCCAGCAATCGCGCCTTGCGCTCGTCCGCCCGGGCATAGGAAATGAAGATCCCGCTCATGGAATGCCGACCTATAACGCCTCCCTGTTTCGACCAAGCCCTTTGTTCTCCGCACGGGACAAGGCGGTCAACCGCCGATTGACTGGCGCCGAACCTGCTGACAGACTTTGATTCATGGGGGATACGGCAACACTACCGCAGCACGACCCTGATCAGCAGAAACGATCTGCCGATCTTGCTGTCGCGCAGGCTCGCTATGCGATATCCTATGATATCGTGCCCGGAATTCCGATGGTGGCGCAGGTGCCGGAGGAGGCGACGCCGAGCAAGGAATGGACGCTGCGGACGCTCATTCCGCTCAAGAACATCCTCGCCAACGTGGTGGCCAACCGCTGCATCGAGGAAGAACACAACATCGAAAGCGCGTTCGAAAAGCAGGTCGCCAAGGGCCTTACTTTCAGTAGTCTGATCAAGGGGTTCGGGGCAGGCATCGAACAGGTGGGCGAGCTGCTCGACCACCTCGGCGAGGACGCCAGCCATTCACTAATGAAGAAGGTGCTGCGCGGCCAGCACATTACCGGCCATCACGATGCCACCGCCCGTAGCCCCTGGATGTCGCCCCTGACTCCGCACGGGCGGCCGAAGTCCATCCAGTGCTATGACGACCTCTACCGCGAGGTCGAACGCCCGCCGGTCATGGAACTTTGGCAGGACGACAACTGGTTCGCCCAGATGCGAGTCGCCGGACAGAACCCGATGCTGATCAAGGGCATCGATGCCTTGCCCGCCAAATTCCCGGTCACCGAAGGACATTATTCCGTAAATGCCGAGGCCGGTGACACGCTGGCTGCGGCCCTGAAGGAGGGTCGCCTCTTCCTGCTCGACTACGAGCTTATCGGCGATACGGTCGAGGACAATACAAACCCCATCCTCGGGGAGCGCAAGTACACACCCGCCCCGATTGCCCTGTTCGCCGTGCCGCCGACCGGCGGGTCTCTGCGCCCTGTCGCGATCCAGGTCGGGCAGGATCCGGCAAATTTCTCGATTTCCATCCCCGCCGACGGGTGGGCCTGGCAGAAGGCGAAGACCGCGGTGCAGGTCGCCGATGCGAACTATCACGAGCTGGTCTGCCATCTCGGCCAGACGCATCTCATCATGGAGGCGGCGGCGCTGGCGACGAAGCGCAACCTGTCCGTTCGCCATCCGCTCTACAAGTTGCTGATGCCGCATTTCGAAGGCACGCTGGCGATCAACAATTCTGCGGCCCATTCCATGCTGGCGCCGGGCGGCGTGATCGACCTTTCCTTCGGCGGCACGCTGGAAAGCATGATCCGGCTCGCCGGGCGGGCCGTGTCGGAATACGACTTCCACGCCGCCATGCCGCCGGCAGATTTCGCACGCCGCAAGATCGGTCCGGAAGGTCGGCTCGTCGACTACCCCTATCGTGACGATGCCCTGCGCCTGTGGGATGCCATCGGCGACTGGGCGCGGTCTTATGTCGATTATTACTATCGTAGCGATGCGGACGTTGCTGCCGACGACGAACTCGGGGCGTGGTCTAGGACCTTGTCATCTCCGCTGTCGGAAGGCGGGATCGGGGGCTTCACGCCGATTACCAACCACGCCGACCTGCGCAAGGCACTGGCCATGATCATGTTCACCGCCAGCGCACAGCACGCGGCGGTCAATTTCACGCAGTGGGCGGACATGTCCTATTCTCCCGCGCTTGCCGGCGCGCTGTGGGCGGAATGGAAGGAAGGGGATGCGACCGAGCAGGACTGGCTCGATCTCCTGCCCCCGCTCCAGTTCGGAGAGCTGCAGGCCGAGTTCCTTTCGCTTCTCGGCGGCGTCCACCACACGCATCTGGGCGAATACAAGTCCAACAGCTTCCCCTATTCCGACATGATCACCGAACCGGAGATCGTCGAAGGTGCTCTCGCCGTGTTCCAGGCGCGCCTGAAGGAGATCGAGATCCAGATCACCCGTGAAAACCGTGACCTAGTCACGCGCTCCGCACCCTATGTCTACCTGCTTCCGTCCAAAGTCCCGGCGAGCATCAACATATGACGGGCAAGGGTGGAGGCCATCAGCCGTCGATCGACGACCTTCCCTCGCCCAAGGGCCTGCCGATACTCGGCGACATGCTCGATTTCGTGGATGGCCAGCCGCCGTGGAACGTGATGCTCCACTATGCGCGCGACGTGGGAGCCTTGTCGCGGGTCGACTTGCCGGGGGCGGACATCGTTCTGGTCAGCGATCCGGAAGCGATCACCCAGATCATGGTCACGGACACGGGCGACTTCTACAAGAAAACGCCGACCGCCGCGCTGCGCCCGGTTTCGACTGACGAAGGGGACGTATTCACCCAGCCAGGCGGCAAGGTCTGGGCGGAACGCATGGCGTGCAATCCCATGGTGCTTGCCCTACGCGATGGCTGGCTCGACACCGCCCTGCCGCGCATGCACGAGCAGCTAAAGAAACGGATTTCCGGATTTGTCGGGAAGAGTTTCGAGCACACCTACGACACGCTGCTGCACATGGCGTTCGATGCGTTTTCGGTCATGCTCTATGGCGAGGAGTTCGGGGAAAGCACTTTCCGCGACTGGGTCATCGTTGCCAGCGAACTCGACCGGCGGATGAAGAGCAAGATGCCCTTCCTCTTCGATACACTCCCCGAAGAAGCGCAGGCGGCGCAGGACCGCAACCATGCGGCCTTCGTCGGCGCAGTCCGCAAGGCGCGGGCGGAGGCCAACCCGGTAGGCACCGATCTCCTGCGCCATGCGATCAGGGCGGGCTGCGACCACGATGATGACCTGCTCGCCACCGAACTGGCCAACATGTATTACGGCGGCATCGTTTCCAGTTCGAGCGCGGTAACCTGTACCCTCTACCTTCTAGGCAAGTCCGACACGGAGATGGAGCGTGTGTGCAATGCACTCGCCAAACTCGGGCCCGATGCCACCCATGCCCAGATCAGGGCTTGCGAGGAATTGCAGGCCGCAGTGCTCGAAACCTTGCGCCTCTTGCCGCCCGTTTCGCTCTGGACGCGCAATGTCCGCACGGATGCCGACGTGGTGGTCGCAGGATACCGGATGCCGGCGGATACCAGCCTGCTCATCGGCAATCGCCATGCCCATACCCATGCCGATCACTGGGAGGATGCCGAACTCTACAGGCCGGGCCGCTGGACCGCTGAAAGGCGGGCGAGCGATCCGCTCGGGAGCGACTATTTCTTCCCCTTTGGCAGGGGCGAGCGGACCTGTCTCGCGCAGGAGGTGGGGCTCGCCTATATCCAGCTCGCGGTGG
The DNA here is from genome assembly GCF_009827315.1 of Qipengyuania gaetbuli. Lineage (NCBI taxonomy): Bacteria > Pseudomonadati > Pseudomonadota > Alphaproteobacteria > Sphingomonadales > Erythrobacteraceae > Qipengyuania > Qipengyuania gaetbuli. The sequence goes on along the minus strand of NZ_WTYF01000002.1, from coordinate 12,172 downwards.
GAACCGCGCTGATGCACAGCGACCCTAACGTCGGGCTTGGCGAGAAACTGGACCAGGATTTCTGGTTCGGCTGCATGGTGCCTAAGGACCTGAGTTCGAACTTCGACCGCAAACGGACCCCGGTAGATGGCGCTCGCTGAGCGGAGCGCCGATATCCGAGCGGAGGCAGACCTCCGGGCGACTTCGCGGCAGGCCGGTGACCTGAGGTCGGTCCTTTTCCTGACACCCGTCAGCACCGCGGTCTGGCTCGGCATGATCGGCGTTGCGGGTGCCATCTGCCTTGTTGCAGGTCTCTCGTGGTGGTGGCTGCCCGTCCTTGCTTATGCGGTGCTGGCCTTGCACGAGCTGCTGGCCTTTACCGTGTTCCACCGCGGGCTGTTCCCTTCGTCCGAACGCGTCGCGCGGGTCTATCAGTGGTTCACGATCTTCCTCGGCGACCGGGCCGACCTTGCGGCTCGCGGAGACCTTACCGAGGGCCTGTTCGACGGAGATTTCGACAAGAGCATCGAGCAAGCGACCCGCGACAAGTATCGCCGGATCGTCGAACTGCTGGGCCTGAAGCCGGGCATGCGCGTGCTCGACGTGGGATGCGGACTGGGCGACTTTCTCGCCTATCTGAAATCACTCGGCATCGACGGGACGGGCCTCACCCTTTCACCCGACCAGCAAAGGATTGTCGAGGCGCGTGGGATCGCGGCGCATGTGCTCGATTTCCGCAAACCCTTGCCGGCAAAGCTGGCGGGCAGCTTCGATGCGGTCACGCTGATCGGCTCGCTCGAACATTTCTGCACATCCTACCAGATGCGCGACCGGAGCGGCACCGACGAGGTCTATGCCACTGTCTTCCGTTCGGCGTCGGAGGCGCTGAAAACCGACACGGCATCGGGCAAGGTTTTTTCCGCGACGCTGCACAGTTCGGCTTCGGGCGGATGGACGGCCTCGGACTGGCTCCATGCCTATTCGTTCCATGCACACTATTCCGGGCTCTATCCGCGGATCGGAGATTTCGACCGGCTCTGCGCACCCTGGTTCGAGGTGGAGCACCTGCAGGACACGACTGTCGACTACCAGTATAGCTCGATCGCCTCGAGCCGGCACTTCGGCAATTTCACCGTAGGCTGGACAGCACGCAAGGTCGTGGCCGCGCTGCTGTTGCTCGTCGTGAACCCGTTCGCGCCCTGGTCGTGGATTTACCACCTGCGCCGGTCGTGGATGTGGCAGTTCGGCGGGATGGATTTGGAGCCGAGGAAGGCGCGGCCTGCGCACGCGCTGTGGTATGTCCACGCGCGCCGGGAAACCTCCCGGCCCTAGCTGGCCAGCGCTTCCAGTCCCGCGCGATCGATGATCCTTACGTCCCTGCGCGACGGCAGGTCGATCAGACCTTCCTTGCGCAGCTTGGTGAACTGACGGCTGACCGTCTCGATCGTGAGGCCGAGGACGTCGGCGATCTGCTGCCGGGTCAGCGGCAATTCCATGACCTCGTTGCTTTCCGGCATCGGCGCACAGGTGGCGGGCACGAGCCGGTCGGCCATGTCGAGCAGGAATGTCGCCATCTTCTGCTCCGCATTCATACGGCCGAGCAGCAGCATCCAGCGGCGCGTGCGGTCCAGTTCGGACAGCGTGCGTTCGAGAAGCTTGTGCTCCAGACGTGGGTGTTCGCGGGCAAAGTGATCGAAATCCGACCGCTGGAACGTGCACACGAGGGCAGGGGTCAGCGCCTCGACGCCGTATGGCGTGGTCTCGCCGAATGGCCGCCCGAGGAAGTCGGAAGGATAGGCGATGCCGAGAATCTGTTCCTTGCCTTCGCTCGTCTGGGTCGAAAGCTTCAGCAGGCCCTCGATCACGTTCGCCACGACAACGGCGTCGTCGCCTTCCCAGAGTACCTGCTCACCCGCCTCGACCCAGCGGCGGCGCCCGATCTTGTTAAGGACGTTGATCTCATCGTCGTGCAGGTCGCCGCAGATCGCGCGGTTGCGCACCGTGCAGGACTGGCAGAAGTTCGTGAGGGCTTCGGGCATCGACATTTCCACCAAGCAAATACCCATGGCGGCATGGTCTGCCAAGCGCGCTCGCGCCTTTTGTCCCGACAAGGACTGACGACATGGCGGTCCTCGGTGCGCGAGCACGGCGCGCGATGTGGCAAATTGCCGGACACCGTAAAAAAACGGGAAATAACGGCGGAATGCCGCGCCGAGCGCCCGGCTGGCACGAGGCTTGCAAATTTAGATGTACCGATAGGGTGTGCGCCTTTCCCCGTTTCCTTACCGTTGTTTCGGCATGGCGGAGCGCGCAACAGCGCCAGCCGTACAAGCCATTGGCTGACACTAGCTCAGGCCGAGAAACTGATAAATGCTGCCCACATTGCAGAGCAGATCGGACGACCGCTCAATCGTCATATCTGCGTGCACTGGGAAGCGGCTGGCTTGACCGATCGGGAAGCGATGGCAGCGACCACTGCCTTTCTCAAATACCTCAGGGAATGGTGTCGCGGGGAAACGGCCTACCTCTGGACGCGCGAGAATGGAGCGGGAAAAGGATCTCACGTGCATATCCTGGCGCATATTCCCGAGGGCAGAACCATGAGGGGTGCGTTGTCCCGGCGCTGGGTGGCGCGGTGCACAATGCGCACATATCGCGCGGGCGCGATCTTCACCCGCAAGATTGCTGGCTCTAGCCAGCCGTGGGGAGCCCACTACGGTCACAATCTGAGCGAGGTTCTCGCCTACACACTGAAGGGCACCGAACCGAAGTCTGCGCTAGTTCTGGGCATTGGTCACGAGAATGGCGGGCAGATCTCGGGAAAGCGCTGCGGAACCAGTCGCAATCTCGCAGGACGGCGCGAGTGACCGGGTAGGTTTTAAGGTGAGGCGGCGGCATTTTTGGACGCCTTAACGCGCGGGCGCATAGCCATAGCGGCGGAACAATACGCACGTAGGCGTAGCTAAGGGGACCAGTGGTCGGGACAGGTTTCGGGACTAATACGCGCGGGCGCGTTCTAAGAGACAACCGCAAGGTCTGCTTCTTGCTTTCCGGACCCAAAAGCGGTCATTCTGCAAACGACCCGATTGCGGTCATTCGCTTCTTCGTGCGATGTTCGATGCTTCGAACATTATTAAGGACCTGAAGGGGTGAACCAAGCTATCTTCCTGAGGCGTCTTGGCCGCAACGACGCCGGTCCGTACCGAGAGCTTCGGCTCCTCGCCCTCCAATTGCATCCTGAAGCATTCGGTTCCTCCTTCGAGGAGGAATCATCGCTTTCCGAAAATGCCTTCGCGGAGCGCCTAGACGACGGATTGGTCTTCGGCGCTTGGTCAGCAGAGCAATTGGTGGGTTGTGCGGGATTGGCGCAGCGAGAGAAGACCAAGCTGCGTCACAAGGCCATCTTGTGGGGAATGTTCGTCAGGCACGAAATGCGAGGGAATGGCGTTGGCAAACGCTTGCTCGAAGAGGTTCTCGATCATGCACGAACTTGTTGTGAGGAGGTCTTGTTGACGGTTGTCGAAGGGAACACAGCTGCTCAGGCAATGTACACTGGCGCTGGCTTTCAAGAGTATGGCCGTGAGCCGGGCGCGATCAAGCTCGGGTCTCATTATTACCATGAACTTTTGATGCGCCTGCCACTTAAAGGACTTTGAAGGAGACTCGAACGGCGAGGTGGCGAAGCTGGGACAACCAGCCAGCTTTTTGTTACCAATTCCGTCAGTTCACCATGCATGATCAGACACTTGGCGGAGTGTGGGAATAATGCTCTTCAGATGATGGTGCAGTTGCCCTGTAACAAATCTGCAATTTATTTCCCTCATCAAAGCAGACGTGACCCGAAGGGCTCAGACTTATGTCTAAGTTCCTCAACTTTGGAGCCCCGCTATCAGGCGGGGCTTTTTTTCAGAATGTCCGCTTTCCACCCACGACGCGCCTGTTTTACCGAGCTATCGCCATGCCAGGAGCGGAATGGCAATTAACGACCCGATTGCAGCCGGGAATTGCTTAGTTCATATTGCGCGAAAGAGCGGTCGCGTGAACGGCAGAAGGAGAGCCCATATGCTTAAGCGATACGTTATCGAGCGCGATTTGCCTGGTGTAGGCAAAATGAACCAAGACGAACTCGGTGGAGCCGCCAAGGCCTCCAATGCAGCCCTCGCAGAGATTCCCAATATACAATGGGAGCATTCATACGTGGCCGATGGGAAGACTTTCTGCATCTATCTTGCCGAGAGCGAAGAGCGCATCCACGAACACGCTGCACGTTCGGGCTTTCCCGCCACCAAGATTACCGAAATTTCAAAGGTTATTGACCCAACCACTGAGAGGTAAGCGTCAGTCGACTTAGGTTTTCCCATTCAAGGCTAAATCGGCGAAGCAGCAATCGGCGAGGAGCGGTCAGCGGCTAGCCCCGATTATGGACATTCATGAAGCTCCGGGGTTCACAGGTCAGTAAAACTTGACGCAAAAAAGGGCAGCAAGATCGGGCCAAATTTCCTTCTTCACATCCTCAACGATTTGCGAGAATAATCTACCAGACGACTCCTTGCTCTCCAATTGGGGCGGATATGGTTGGGCGTCGATGTGCAGGGTTTGCGCGTTGGTGTGTGAGGGGGAGTTGTCATGGAAAGTGCGCCCGGAATCCAAATCGAACGTGATCTCAGCCAAATCTATGGCGATCTCCTTTCGCAGGCGATTACCGGCGAGTTGGTTGGCATGTTGAACTATGCATCCCTTGCGACGCTTGCTCCAGACATCGGCGGACAGACTGCTGCGGTGCGCCATGCCGCCGCCGAGCTTCGTCACGCGGAGAATTTCCGGCAAGTTGCAAAGGAATGCGGGCTTGAGACGATCGTCAACCCTGGCGCACTAAGATGGGGTCAGGTCAGAGCCGCATTCTTGCGGTATGCAACTGAGGGCAATCTGATCGCCTGCCTGCTGATCCAAGAGGTCATGCTCGAATCCATGGCCGTGGCTCTATATTCGGAACTCGGTAAATTGCCGGATAAGCGCATCGCCAAAGTCTTTGCGGTTACGGCGAAGGAAGAAGCGCATCACGTCGATGCCGGGCTCGACCATTTATCGATCGCCGCTTCACGCGACCCGGAGGGGTTTGCCGACCTTGTGGAAGCTGTCCACGACGAGGTCATGTTCGCCATCGCCGAGATGCTGGCCGGTGAGGAGGGCGAGGATGCGCACTGCGGTCTGTGCGCAGGGAATTGCGTAAAACAATCGCTACCCGAGGTTGGCCTTGAACGCAGCAAATTGCGTGGGCGCGCCCTGCGACACTATCTTGAATCCCTCGACTCCCTCGGCATTCCGGGCGAACGGAGCCTAGCCTGGGTTTCTCGGCTGCCGCTGTAACGCAATGGGCCGACCAACCTTCGCGGCCATAGGGCACCAGCAGGACTGGCCCTCTATAGCAGCGATGGTCGATGGCATGCGGCAACGAGAACGAGCTGGAGCGAAGCCGGTTTCCCGCGCAGCGCTTCTTTCGCTGATGGACAGCCTGCCTCCTCGTGTAACCAGCCGCTTTCGAGTGGGCGCTTCCAATGGGAGCGAGGGGATCGAGTCGATCTATATCGAAACTTTCATCAGACCGGACGAACTGAACGGAAGGCCGGGAAAGAGCGTCCTGCAAAAGGTGGAGCAAGCGATCGCGGTTGCATCTAAGGAGGGCGCTCAGGTTGCAACTTTAGGCGGTTTCACGTCCATCTTTGTGGAAGCAGGCGCGAAGATTCCTGCCGACGCGCCTGCGCTGACGAGCGGCAATACGCTGACAGCGGCGCTGATCGTTCGCGGCATCGAGCGGGCATTATCAGGCCTTGGTCGCAACCTATCGACGGAAGACGTGCTGGTGATCGGAGCCAGCGGGGATATCGGATCCGGTGTTTCGCGCTGGCTTGCCGGTCGCTGCAGGAGCCTCACCCTTGCAGCTCGCAATCGCCAACGGCTCGAGCGGGAAAGAGCTATCTTGTCGGGTGAAGGCAGGGTTGAGATCGCCTATGATGTGGCTGCGGCACTGTCACAAGCCACGCTGGTGGTTGCAGCCGCAAGCACAACCGACAATCCCTTTCCGCTCGACAAGTGCAGGCCAGGCACGCTCCTTTGCGATGCAGGTTACCCTAAAAACCTTGCTGCTCGCGTTCCGCAAGGAGTTCACCTGTTCCACGGTGGCATGGGTGAAATATCGGGAGGTCTACCTAGCCACGATGGCATGCTTGAGCAGTTCTATCGCTTTCCTCAACAAGGCATAGCTCACGGCTGCATGCTTGAAGGTGCGGTGCTCGCCCTAGCCGGCAGGTACGAGCCGTTTTCGCAGGGGCGAGGCCGAATTACCCCGCAACGGATCGACGAAATTTGGGCGCTGGCCTCGACGCATGGCGTGTCGCCAGCTCCCTTGTTCAATGACGCTGGTCTTTGGCTCGCAGAAAGGTGCATGTGACCGAGGCAACTCCTTATGGTGGAAGGCTCATGTTCGCCCAGTCCTGGGAAGATCCGGAATGCGATCGCAAGGCCTTGCGGATCAGATCGGGAGACGACGTTGTCGCGATCACTTCAGGTGGCGACAACGTACTTGATCTGCTTCTTGACGATCCGGCGAGGATCGTAGCTGTCGATATCAACCCTGCGCAAGCGTATCTCTTCGAGCTGAAGCGAGCGGCATTCGTGCATCTTGATTATCCCGGCCTAATTCGGCTTCTGGGCGTCGACGGCACTTCGAACTCCTTTGAAAAATATCGGATCGTTCGGGACACCATTTCGCTGTCAGCCCGCAATTTCTTTGATGCGCGCGAGAGCTGGTTTGAAGCCGGCCTGCTGACGCAAGGAGGGTTCGAGCGATACTTTGCCATTCTGCGCCGGATCATTGCGCTGGCAGTGGGGAGCAAAACGATGAGCCGTCTGTTCGAACTTGAACCTGGCCAACAACCTGCATTCTACGAAGAGCAGTGGGATGGCTGGCGCTGGCGGGCGCTGATGAGGATCGGCTGTAGCAAGGCCCTGCTAGGTAACCGCCTTGATCCGACGTGGTTCGCGGATTCGGAAGCTGCCGATTTCGGGCGCCATTTTACCGGCCTGGCCCAGCATGTTCTAACCCGCCTTCCGGCTCGCGAGAATTACTTCCTCTCCCAGATCCTGCTCGGGCGCTATTCCGGAAATTCGATGCCCACCTACCTCCAGGAAGAGAATTTCGCTACCATTCGCGAGCGGATCAATCGAGTCCAAGTCGTCACTGCAGGCATCGAGGATGGTCTGCGCGCGCTGGCCGATAATTCAATCGACGCCTTCGCGTTGTCGAATGTGTTCGAATATAGCCCGGTTGATGTCTTCGAAGTGGCAAAAGATGAAATCGTCAGGGTTGCGAAGCCAGGTGCCAGGATCGCTCACCGCAATCTGCTCGCTCCCAGGCGCTTCGGCCAGGACTATCGCTTCAATGTCGATCCCGAATTATCGGACGTTTTAAGGGCATCTGATCGAGGCTTCATCTATTCGCATTTCGAAGCGGGCTCCCTTGCATGATGGCCGCAGCCGACATCCGCGTTCGGGAAGTCGGCCCACATGAAGACAGCGCTGCTCTGGAATTGGAACGCCGGTGCCCTCAGGGGCGTGCGTTCAGAATCGTGTTTGAGCGGGAATCATTTCGCCGAAGGACGGATGCGTTTCCTGAAGCCAGACTTATCGGCGCATGGCACAGGGGCCAACTGATCGCGGTCGGTGGCGGGGCGATCAAGGACGTGAGCTGGGAAGGTTCAGAGACACGTTCTCTCATGCTTTACGACTTCAGGGTCGATCCGGCTTACCGCCGCGAAGGGGTCGGTCGTCTGCTAACCGAAACGCTGATCGAGTGGGCAAAGCCGAAGGCAGAAATCGGGATCGCCTATTCAATGGGAGACAACCGCGCGATCCAGGCGATGGCGCGGGAATGGATCGGCGCAGACTCGGCGCCAGCGTTCAGCCTGCTCGCCTATCCCACTTTCCGTCGAAGTGGAGCAGATGACCTGGTAGTTGTGCCTGCAGAGGAGACACGAGCCAGCTACCTCCGGTTTCGTAAGGACGCCGTGCTGCAATGCCATGCTTGCGAAGCTTTCGACTCCGACCAGATGATTGGTTCATTCCGTTGCGCTTCAGGCCCCGCCGCAAGCTGCTCCATCTGGACGACCAAGGATATACTCGAAGAAGTTGTTGTCGGGCTGCCGACACCCCTCAAGCTAGCCAGCAAGTTCTTCGGCGGGAGTCTGGCGCGCCGGATCGGCATGCCGCATGTGCCAAAAATCGGCGGAACGCTCCGATCATGGCTCGTGTTCGATGGTCACGCGGCGGATGAAACCGCTGCCCGCAAGCTGTTTTCTGCAATAGCGCAGAAGGGGCGGGCGGCGAATGTCGATCATTGTCACATCCTCCTGCCACCTCAATCTTTACTCCCGGGTGCATTGTGGCGGGATGTGCCCAAAGTATTTGCGCCCCTCATTCCGTTTTCGATTATGGCGCGGGAGCTCGCAGGCCGACCGCTGCTCCTTCCCGGACCGGTAGTCGATCCACGGGACATCTAGGGAGGGACTCGGATGGAGAGTGCGGTTCGCTCGAGCGACATCTCCAGCGATCGGGTGGCACGCCTTGGCCTGATTTGCTGGCGCAAACCCTGGCTGGTGATTGCTGGCTGGACAATCGTCTGCTTGGCAGCCGCCCTTGCTATTCCTCAAATGTCGGATCGTTTGCTCAGCGGATCGGGCAAGATCGAAGGTAGCGTCTCACAAAGAGTAGATTCTCAGTTGGTATCCGAATTCGAGGTCAGCGAGGGCCAATCCTTGGTGTTGGTCTATCACTCGCAAGACCTTGTCGGCCGGGCTGCCGCCGCTGACGAGATCGCCGAACGTGTCGATGAGACTCTGGCCCAGTTAGAAACGATCGACCGCGTGATCCCCGCCACAGACATTGTGGAGGATAGCGGGGACGGAAGCACGCAGGCCCTTATCATCAACTTCCGTTTGGATAACTCACTCGCAACCGAGCAGCAGGTCCCACTGGTCCGGGCCAAGATCGATCGCCTATTCTCCGATGTCGCAAGTTCAATGTCGCATCTCGAATGGGCAATCACTGGTCGCGCTGCACTGACCTACGATATCAATATCTTCAGCGCGCGCGACAGCGCCGACGCGGAGCTCAGAGCCATTCCCCTGACTTCGACAGTCCTTCTCCTAACGTTCGGAACAATTCTGTCAGCCATCCTCCCGATCGTCTTGGCAATTGCCGCTCGAACCGCAGCATTCGCTTCTATCTTGGTTATTGCCGGGGAATGGGAAGTTTCGAATCTCGCACAGAGCATTACGACGATGATCTCTCTCGCGCTGGGGATCGACTATGCGCTGTTCATTTATCATCGCTACCGCCGAGAGCTCGGGAATGACGCGGCGGACCGTGACCACAAGTCTGCCAAAATCGCGCGCGAGGCAGCGATGCTTAAGGCTATGGCGAACTCCGGAAAGGTCGTCCTCTATAGCGGCACGGTGGTTGCGATAGGAATGGGAGGATTGCTCCTGACGCCTTTGATGCAGACACGGTCCATCGGGCTCGGCGGACTTTGCGCTGTCATCTTCAGTGTCGCAAGCGCCCTCACTCTCCTTCCTGCTCTTCTTTCTCTAATTGCTCCGAACGTGCTCGATTGGCCGCGTATGTTGCGCATCAGAATGCCTCCTCAAGCTGGCACACGTTGGACCTCGTGGGGTCAGATAGTCGTGAAACGACCCCTGACGGCTATCTTCTCAAGTCTCTGCATTATGGCCCTGCTCGCGGCCCCTGCAATGCAGACTGTCTTCGGCTTCCCGGAAGACGACTTCCTCCCCGAGGAGCTGGAATCCGCACGGGGCCTGACGATGCTTGAGGATCTCGGTGCCAAGGGGCTCGTATCGCCCGTTTTCATAATCGTATCCGACGCGTCCGGCCGGCCGGTCATCTCCCTTGAGCGAACAGAAGCGCTTTCGCAGTTCATTGCCAAGATCGGAACCGATCCCCGCGTGTCCGAAGTTCTCAGCCCGAGCCTTACGCCCGGCACACGATACACGCCATTTGGCATGCCAAGCGCAGATCAAATGACAAATGACGCCAAGGACAAGATACTGCTTCGCGTTGTCCCGTCGACCAAGACCGATCTCGCGGAATTGCGACAATTGGCCGATGAAATCCCCTATTGGCTCGATGATCGATCACTTTTCGTCGAAGTCGGTGGACAAGCCCAGTATTTCAACGATTTCGACGCGCGGATGAAAGATGGCTACGCGGCAATCGTGGGCATAGTGCTGGGAGCCACGGGAATGCTCTTGCTGGTCCTGTTCCGTGCCCCTGTGGCAGCGCTCAAGGCGATGCTACTTAATCTTCTGTCGGTTGGTGCAGGCTATGGAATGGTGGTCTTCGTATTCCAGTTGGGGTACGGCGCGACCCTCTTCGGGCTGGAAGAACCCACGGAGCTGGTCCCGACCAGCGTCCCGATAGTGATCTTCGCAGTACTTTTCGGTCTCAGTATGGACTATGAGATTTTCCTGATCAGCAGGATGAGAGAGTCATTCCTGCGGCACGGCGACAACGCTTTGAGCATTGTCGAAGGCCTGGCCGCGACCGGTTCCGTCATAACCGGCGCCGCACTGATCATGGCTGTGGTGTTCGGCGCATTCGCCTTTTCCGGGATAGTGATACTGCAGATGACCGGTCTTGGCCTAGCCACGGCGGTGATTGTCGATGCCGTGATCATCCGCTCTCTGCTTGGTCCTGCATTGATGACTCTTGCAGGAGGATGGAACTGGTGGCCGCTCAAGGTCGATGGTTCGAAGATTCAGTCACAAGTGTAAAATGGTCGAGCTGGTTTTTGCTTGAAGCTGTTTATGCCGGTCGGCCTCTAGCTAAAGTCTGCTTTCCCCCCAGGGGGTAACCCACTGCAAGAGGCAGCAATCGGCGGAGGCAAAAAGGTCATTAGCGGTCAGAATGCTGACCCGCTATCGCCGGCTGAGGCGCTTGCGAGTGCACCTACCCCGGGCTAATTCGAAATTCAGGGAATGCATTTGCTGAGGAGAGCGTATGCCCGCCTATCTAATTGCCGACGAAACGCTCACCGACCCCGAATCTTTTGAAGAATACAAACGAGCGGTCCTCCCACTCATTACGAACTTTGGCGGCCGGTTCTTGTCTCGAGGCGCAATTCCAGAAACTTTGGAAGCGGGAAGAGATTGGACCCCTGATCGAATGGTAATCATCGAGTTTCCGAACATGGCGGCGCTTAAGGCTTGGTACAATAGTGCCGACTACGCGCCCGTGCGGTCACTTCGCCTTAGATCGGCAAAGAGCACTCTCGTTGCACTGGATGCCGGCTCTTCTGGCTGAAAAGGGCTAGGAGAATGTCCGCTTCCCACCCACTTCGTGACCGTTTCACCGAGCTAACGATGAGCCAGGAGCGGACGGGCGGCTAACGACCCGGTTGCGGACACAATTTTATCGACATCTTCCGCGTCAAAGTGCCGCAAGCCACCGCTTGAGCTCTTTTGGTCCGCGCAGGCGAATTATCTTGGCCTGATGACCTTCTAGTGCCTGCTCTGTGCGAGGACGCGGGCCCCGGTTCCAGAACAAGACGTAGAGGAAAAACTCTAGGTCAAAGCGTTCCGGGCAGCCTTCGGTCATGTCCGGACGTGTGGTGCCACGGTGTCGGAAGACTCTCAGCATCAGGCGCCAAAGGCAGAGGCCGATGGGAAAGTCGAGGTAGATTATCGCGTCTGCTCTCGGAAGACGGAGATCGAGCGTGCTGCCGTAATTACCCTCGATCAGCCAGCGATCAGTCGCTACGAGCGCACCCAGTTTTTCTCTCAACTCGTGTTTGTCGGTCTCTACCCATCCGGGTAGCCAGCCCAAGTGGTCCATATGGTAAATCGGAAGATGAAGCCGACCCCCAAGTTCCCGGGAAAGGGTGGATTTGCCTGAGCCACAGGGTCCAATGATCAAAACGCGCTGCAAATTGACCCCCGGTTAGAATGGTTTTGGACGTGATGGACGTGCCGACTCGTTCGACCTGCCATCCCCTACGCGTGCAATCCAACATCTATAGCAGTCAACTTCAGGCCCCGGCTGCCCAAAGTCCGCTTTTCACCCATCTAGCGACAGTTTTGCCGAGTTAGCGATGTGCCAGGAGCGGACGGGCGGCTAACGACCC
>NZ_WTYF01000001.1 GCF_009827315.1 Qipengyuania gaetbuli | reverse complement strand
TGAGCATTCGAAATCTTACTCTGATGGCGGCGATTACGAGTTGCTTCCTGCAAGCTGGCGGTGGGCTATTCGCAATCTCGGTATTGGTCAGCACAATCACGGAAGCACCGCCTAGATCATTCGCGATGCTAGAAGGAGCATACAGCTACGACAGTAGCGCATTCTGGGAAACATTGCCGCCGATCACCGCTGCTTTGATCGTAATTGCATTAGCTGCGAACTGGAAGACTTCCCGCCGCTGGTTGATGGTGACCGCATTTGCCCTATTCATTTTAGGTGGGCTTCTTGCAGGAATCCTTCTGGAGCCGGAGTTCGCTCGCATTACGGAGGGTGGTTATAATGACTGGGTCGATCCTGAATTGAAAGAACGCGCACGCAGTTGGTATGCTCTCGACTGGGCAACTTGGAGCCTTACGCTGTTTGCTGGCATTGCTTTGCTATTGGCGCTCGCTCTTCCCGCAATCGCTGAAGACCGACCCAAAGCACGGCCATTTGGGTAAGGCTAACGCGCGCCCCAGAAATGTCCCCAATCGGGTCGCTAGCGGCTGCTCCGCTCCTAGCGCATCGCTAGCTAGGTGAAGCTGGCACGAACTGGGTGGAAAGCGGGCGTCGATTACTAGGAGCACGAGACAACGGTGTCGTGAGACGCAATGATTTGCCACCGCCCATCACGCTTTAGCCATGTGTCGGTCCAGATTTGGCATCGCTTTGCCTCGTTGCCTTCGAGGTCTTTGCGCATCCGGTTTTCCGCACCGTAAGCTACGGCATAGGAGTTGCCAAAGAACCGCACCTTTACTTCGCCGATTTGGCAATCACGGGACAAACTTGCTTTGACCGGATCAGTCGTAATTGCTTCATTCTTTCCGAAGCGCTGGCCGCTCGTGAACGTGCCTTGAAAGTCGTCGGCAATGATGTCTTGCATTCCCTCTTGAGGGCTACATTGTGCATCGGACCATTTCGCAGCCGCTGCAATCATGAACTTGACATCGTCTTCATCTGGGGAACCCCATCGGGATTCCTGGGCGATGCTAGGTGAGGAAAGTCCAAAAAGGAGTGGCATTGCAACGACAAAGAAAGTGACTTTTGGTTGTACTCTCATGGCTCTCATCTCCCGGCAAAGCTCGATCATCGCAAACGCAGGAGAACTAACGGACTGCACTACAGTTTGCACACGGGAAATGGGGTGACAGGAACGTCCGCTATCGGGTCGTTAGCCGCCCGTCCGCTCCTGGCACATTGCTAGCTCGGTGAAAGCGTCGCCAGATGGGTGGAAAGCGGTCGTCCGGGTAGCAAGAGCTAATTTGCTTCTCAATCAGACCATATGTCTTTCATGCTCAACTATCCTCTGATCATACATTAGGGCAGCGCGGTCTGGTGGTAGCGTCTGGGGAGGATGAATAGGTTCACCGAAGTTCGGCCACCCACTTCTGGAGCTCACCAGTCTGTGCCAGGTCCCCGGAATAGACGATAGCCGGTTCGTAGGGGCCATAATCGCCCGAGCCCACCGCGACCTTTTGGAGCGTTGAGAAGGTGCGAATGCCCGAGGGGAGGAGTTCCTCGCGAACCTCCATGTAACGCGTGCTGACATCGGTCGCTTCGCCGACATGGAGCGCACCGAGCCGTCGAAATATTTCAGCTGCGATCAAGCACGAGCTGAAACAGGCTCGGTCGGTGACCAGGACTAGGCGCCCGGCCATCTCCGAGACAGGCAATTCCTCGCTCTTGCGATTGTTCTCGGCCAGTTTCCGGCTGGCGCAATCTGGCAGCGCCGGTGTAAAAGCGCGCTCCTCGGCAAGGCCCGCTTCCATGTCTTCAACCAGTGCTGAAACATAGGCGAAGGACTGCGAGTCGCCGCCTTTGAGCCGATCGCGCCAGTTGCGCAGGGCCGCGAGGTTTCCTTGGGAGACGCGCCAGAAAGCACCGCGACATGTCGCGACCGGCTGCGATTGTCCGGTTGCCGCCTTTTCTCCCACCAGCAGTTTAGCGATCGCCAAGGCATGGGATGAGTCCCCGCCGCCGTTCCCACGCAGGTCGAGCACGACCATCGTTGAGGCTCGCAGATCTTCCTGGAGAAGCTCGACCTCGGCGACCACTTCGGCTGCGCTCGATTCCAGCGTTTCTAGATGGATCCAGTAGCCTCCATCGAAGGGCTTTACGCCCATGCCAGCAGCCGGCCGCATTCCGTCGGCACGCTCGATGAAAGGATAGATTTTGGGAACCGTGATCTGCCGCCAATCGAGCCTCGCTTCGACGCGGGCCCCAGCGGGAGACTCGAAGACGCAGCTTTCCGGCTTGCTCAGGAACGGGTTGCCGTCGCGTACCAGCAGCCACGCCGCGTTGGCCGCGAGCTGGGCCTCGATTTCGGGATTGCCCTTGAACGCGCCGATCCGCTGCTTACCCCAGCTTTCGGCTTCAGTCCCGTCGCAGGAGATGAGCCTGTGCCCGACGAGCGCGGGATCGTTCGGGCCGCGCTCCTGCGCTCCGACTACCCAACTTCCGCCGCGCCGTGAGAGAATGATCCCCGCCCATGCCCGATGGGGAAACTCGACAAGCGAATTGGACCAGATGTGACGATCCCCGAACTCCGCAGCCAAGCCGGTCATAAGGGCATCGTAGGCGGGATAGCTATCTACCCCCGAAAGTCGGTTCTCAACATTGGCGCGCGCCGTGTCGAGCCGCGCGAGGAAGTCCGTGTCATTAAGCGATGTTTCGGCACCGGGATGGTTGGCCTCGACCAACTCAAGCGCAGCCCGCGCATCTCTTTCTGCGAGCAAACGCCACGGGTTTGCCGTCTCTTGTGCATGCGATTGCCCAGCCAAACTTGCAGAGGCACAGGCCAGCGCCACGAACATCATATACCTCAACAGCATACTATTCGCTCCTCAGAGATCAGCTCCGATCCTCCCGCGATAAGAGCCTTGGGCATAACTCGGATTCTCTCAAATTTCGTTGTCGACGGCGATTCCGATGCTTCCCCCCGCAGGGAGCCATTGTTAACTTGTCGCTAAATCGTTTATCGCTGGTACACACCAACTCCATCGCAAAAACTGGCCGTCGACAAACTTGGGCTTTTTCGAGACGAAGCTTCGGCAATATGCGCGAGTTGGTACGCTCGGTAGTCAGATGGGCGTGCTTCATCAAATTTGGGGCGGTAAGCTCAGCTGACGCAAGAGTGGCCCAGCTTTCAAACGCGCATTCGGCCTGCGGCTGCCTTATTCCTGCGATATCCTTTGTGATTTGGCTTGGAGGGGCGGGCGGTCACTTTTCTCGCCGACTCTCAGTCTCAGCCCTCGCCACCGAGGGACATCAATAAAACGAGCGATCAGAATGGCCGACTTAGCCGTGGCGCTTGGGCGATGCCTGGAAATCTCTAACGTTGGGTTCGCTTTCGTCGCAGTGAGGGCGGGATTGAGCGATTACGAGCATAAAGCCAAAGTTCTGTCTCACGGTAGCTGCCTGTGCACCGTCAACCCTGCATTATCGGTTGAGGAAAAGGACCTACTGTGATGCGTAAACTTGTATCTACTATCATTTTGGTCACATTAACTTCGGCATGTTCGCCCTTCCAGCCGGTCGAGATGCGGCTTCCTTCCAACCTTGCTACTCAGTCTGCCCGGCTGCCAATCGATGGCTTCGGCGGATGGACTCATGGTCGCTTTCGCACCGGAGACTGGTACGGTGGATACGAGCGTTCTGAAGAGCGGTTCTCATATTTCGACACCTTCATCCAGAATTCGGGCCATAGCGAGTTCACGATCAAAGGGCCGGGCGTCTCCTCTAGCATTGAGGCGTTTTGTCGCATGCGAGAGAAGGTACTCGATCTAGGATTCGCCGAATTCAAGCCGAAACGCATGTCCTACCGCTGCGAATTTACTGCTGATGGACGCGGCATCCCCGCTCGGTTCGAGCTGCAGGAAGTGCGCACCGGGCTCGGCGGCGCCCTTAACCGATACGAACGTCGAGGAGAGATTGCGCTGGGTGGAGAAACGGTGCAAATTCGATCAGTTCACAAACTTGCCGGGTCGCCTATCGAAATGGCCTCTCCCATCGGATATGTCTTTGAGAAACGTGGCCGCGCCGTGGGCGCGATCGAGCTAAATGGCTCGCCAGTTATATATATCGAGGACCTGGCCAACGAAGGCCTATCACGCACGATCACTATCGGCGCAATTGCCCTCGCGGCATTCTGGGATCCCGCCAACAGTTCGTTGGGTGAATGACATTGTCAGCTCTATCCACGCAGACGTCGACTTTCGTCATTTCCACCCAAGAATCTGGAAGCAGTCGGACCAGAACATTTGCGCCTCACCGCCGCCGGACCATCATTCTCGTAGCTGTGATTTGGTTCGCAGGCGGGTCCCTTTATCTTCTTCCCTATCTGATCCGCGGAGGCCTCGATCTTCCAGCAGTAATCTCGCATTTGACTGTCTCTTTAATCGGCCTTGCATTCTCCATCACAATGCTGGCCTTCACAGCTCGTTTACGAAGACTCTCGGCAGTGGCTACTATTGCTGTCTATGGGCTAACTGTCGTCGTGACAGCCGCCACACTGGCCTCAGTCGACATTGCGGTATTCGATAGCATCTACGGACTTTTCGGCCTCACGCACGGGGCGCCAAATTTGAGCTATTCCATCGCGTGGGCCGGAAACTTTGCGATTTTTATGTCGCAGTTCTCGCTCATAGCAGTTGCGTTCTGGTCCTTGGACCAGCTTGAGGCGTTCCGACAGCGAGAAGTCGAATTGCAGACCAGTAAAGCCTCCGCTGCAGAGGCGCGTGGCGAAGCCAACAAGGCAAAACTGTCAGCCCTGCGTTATCAGCTCAATCCGCATTTTCTATTCAACACGCTCAACTCAATTTCGTCGTTGGTGATTACGCGAAGGAGAGCAGACGCAGAATTAATGCTGACCAAGCTTTCCGATTTCCTGCGCGCGACCCTGTCCGGGGATCCCGATGCCCCGCAGACGCTGGAAGGCGAGTTTGAAACGATCGACGCCTATCTTGGGATCGAGCGGATACGCTTCGGCGACCGCCTTGCCGTGGCCATTGATTGTCCGCCCGAGCTGCGCGATGCGCGCATGCCGCATTTCCTCCTCCAGCCGCTGGTCGAAAACGCTGTGAAACACGGGGTCGCCCCGTCTGAACGGACGGTCACCATTGGTATCTCTGCCCGGGCGAGAAATGGCCGGCTTATCGTGTCGGTCGAGAATGACTGCCCCACCCTCGATGCCGAAGCGCAGGGCACTGGTGTAGGGCTGCGCAACGTGCGCGAGCGCCTTGCCGCGGTTTATGGAATGGCGGGCAATCTAGAGACCATCGAGCGCGACGCAGGGTTCATCGCGATCGTCAGCCTGCCGCTGGAGTTCGGCCAAGCATGACGCTCCGCCTGGTCATTGTCGATGACGAAGCGCTGGCGATTGATCGCCTGAAGGAACTACTGGGCGATATCGATGGCGTCGAACTGGTCGGAACAGCTAATACCGCGGATCAGGCGCGGGAATGCATTGAGCAGCTGAGGCCCGATCTCGTGTTGCTTGACATCCAGATGCCCGGCAGAAGCGGCATGGCGCTCGCAGCCGACTTGCCATTGGCAGAACGGCCGGAAATCATTTTCGTCACCGCGTTCGAGCATTTCGCCCCCGACGCATTTTCGGTCGATGCGGCGGATTACCTCCTGAAGCCCGTTCGGTTCGATAGGCTGCGCCAAGCCATTATCCGCGCCCAGAGGAGGATCGACCTCGTCGCAGCGGCAGCGCACGGCAAGGCCTGCGCCGAAGAGACGGGCCGCTATACGCGCGAGATATGGGTGTCGGTTCGCGACGGGAACATCCGGCTCGATGTAGATTTGATCGACTGGATCGAAGCTGCAAAGGACTACGTGCTGCTCCACACCGCCACGCGCAGCTACCTGCACCGTGCTTCGATGAACGCGCTGGAGGAAAAGCTCGATCCCAAGGCGCTGCTCCGGGTCCATCGCTCTGCCTTCGTCCGTCCTTCGCTGGTAGAAAAACTCGAGCGGCCCGGCCGCGGCAGTCTCACTCTTGTCCTTCGCGACGGCGTAGTGGTTCAGGTCGGGCCCAGCTATGTGAAGGACGTCCTGCAATTGATCGGCCCGGGCGGCGAGTAAATTCCGCTCAACCAGAAAACCATCATCATTCGCGTCGCCACAACGCAAAAGCCCGCCCGGATCGCTCCGGGCGGGCTCGCTTCTGAGGTCTTAGGGCCTTGGGACGGGACGGTCTCAGAAGCGAAGTCCAGCAGTGAGCATGACCTGATGACGGTTGGTTTCCAGATCGGTGTCCGAAAAGGCACCGTAATCCGAATAACGGTATTCAAGGCGACCGAAGGCCTTGCCCAGAGCGACTTCCGCCCCGGCGCCGAGGCGATAACCGTCGATGTTGTCTCCTTCGCTCTCGGTTTCACCGCCGAGAGTGTATTCGAGATTGAAACGCTGGTTGGTGTAGCCGCCCTTGGCATAGATGAGCAGCGTATCGCTTACCGGAACGCCCAGGCGGATGCCTGCGTAAAGGTCGCGGCCGGCCTTCAGCGCGAGTTCGTCGCCGGCTTCGAGTACGTCAGTTTCCGAAGCGCTGACAGAACTGTCGCCGATCTCGCCTTCGACACCCACAACGAAATTCCCGAAGTTGTAATCGTAGCCCAGCGAAACGCCGTAAGCGATGCCGTCTTCGGAGCTACCATCCTCCTCGTCGGAACCGTCGGCGTCGAATACGTCGTAGCCGATGTTGGCGGCGACCCACGGGCCGTGGAACGGCTTGCTGTCCTGCGCAAAGGCAGGCGAAGCCGCGCTGGATACGACGAGGATCGCCGCGATAGTGATAATCTGTTTCATTTCGTATTCCCTCAATTGATGGCGCGATAGCCACTTTTGTCCGAAACACCGGTTGTTCGGTGCTCTGGATTGGGAATAAATATGGCCGGCAATAACGGCATCAGAGGTGCGTCTGATGCAAACGATCCTTCGATGGAAGCCGCACATATACGCTCAATACAGGTTTTGGAGCGACGAAACCGACAGCTTAATGTCCGCAATCGGGTCGCTAGCGGACAGGCAGCTTTTAAGAGGGAGATGGGGCGGCTAGCGGACATTATTGCCATGGGCATCGGCCATAACCATCAAGGCAATAGGCGAGCCCAAACACCGCATCCAGGATCGAACTCCAGCCGAGCGTTGCCGCGAAGATCATTATGGTGAGAAGGCCAAGGCCGAAGATGCGCAAGGCGCGTGATTTCTGTTTCACAGCGAAGCTCGGTGCCCGCTCTATTTCACTTGCGTGAGCACGAAAAATGTCACGAATGCCAGCGTTGAGAGCAAGGTGACTGCGAGCCGTCGCCAATCATTGGCCGCCGATCGCAAGGTCTGAAATATCCAGATCGGAAGCACGAGTATCATGAACCAGAGTACCGTCGGCCAGAGATTGTCCAACCGGAATAGGCTGGCGCCATAGGACATGCCTACGACGAGACAAATCAGTGCCCACAAGGCCGCGAAGGGGAACACCGCCCACAGGGCGATCCGCAATGCAGTCGCGCCAGTAATTCGTTTTGCCTGGAAGAGCGACATTTGCGGCATTCCTCAGTGTGACGCCGGCAAGGGAAGACCGGCGGTTTGGAGCTTCTGGCCCTATGCTTCCAGCTATCGCTGGAACGGATCGGCGGGATTGACGCCGTTCAGCGCTCTCACGCATTCCGTGAATTCGGTCCAAACCTTGCTAGGCGGGTTAAGGTCGAAATCTGAGATGAACCTGCCGCCACTCATCAAACTGGTTTCGCTGCCAGCTTGTGACCGCAGCCAGTACAGGGTGGAGTCGCTGAGCGAGATGATGATCTCTTTTCCGCCAGCCCTTCCAGTTTGGTAGCCCAGCGCCCGGCTGGCGACCCTGCCATTCTGAAAGTAGAGGTCGTCGTAGGTGGCTTCAGCGAGGTTCCAATCTGTTCGGCCGAGTTGCAACTGCCAGCTCGAGGCCAGCGAGAAGTGAAACAAGGTGAGCTTCTTATCATCGACCTTGGCCATGATGCAGTTGCCCTCGTTCGGGGCTCCCGCCAGCCAGCCAAGGTATTCAATCGTCGCTGACGCTGGCTGGGATGAGGAGAGCGCGAGAAAAGCGGCGGATGCTGCAAGAACGAAAGAACGCTTCATTTGATCTCCCCCAAATCGCGATGGTCATCCGGCGCGTAATACACCCCATTCGCGAAGAATAGCGAGTTCGTCTTCGACGGAGGTGAAGGTGCGGTTGTGCGAACCTTTCTACTCGGCCATCAAGTCAGTCGGGTCGGCCGGAAAGAAATCTAGCAAAGCCCGATGGATAACGTTGGTGTTAAGCGTTTCAAGGCTACCGCTAGAGAGCGCCTCGCCCAGAGCAGGGCAATTGAAATACCCCTCAATGCCAGACAGGTTGTTGGAGGAGTAAAAGTCCTTCACGAAGGCGGCCTCCCACGCCGATGAATATCGGGTTGGAAAGCTAGTGGATTCTTCGATTAAGAGGCGATCGTTTCTGGTGATACGCTCCGTCATCGTTCCATCGTCGATGCTGCAATTGTAGTGTGCATGAGACGAAGGCCCCAGAGTCTCAAACGCCTCAGTGGGTAGCTTTGAAACTCTACCGCGACTGAAGGAGACCGCAGTTTGGATGTGTGCTTCATAAGGCTCATGCAGGTCCACGGCCTGAAGGCAGTCGTAATCGCTGCCGTCGGGCCAACACTTGTATGCGGAAACGTTCTTGTAGAACGCGACCATCGCTCCATCTGGGCTTTTCGTCCATTCCAGAGCGGGAGTTTGGTGAGTTTCTGCTGGCGGCTGATCGGCGCTGGGAGCTTGATCTGTGCATGCCGCAAGGAAAGCAACAAGGAGTATGGGAAGAAGGCGCATGGTCTCTCTAAAATGGGCCGCTAGCTTGAGGCTCGGCATTTGGCTGAAGATGGCATACCTTTAGCGCGATCAAAGCGTCGTCAGATGGGGTGATGGGAGTTGGTGCGACATATGACTTTCCTAATTGGAGTAGTAACAGCGGTCAGCAGTAATTAAGTCGGCCTTCGCTTCTCGGGTTGGGCGAGGGGATTTCCGACGGTGAGGATGTTCCTGCGTTTATCTGCAGTTCGGGTCGAACGGAGCCTCGTCGGCGGTCGCACACCATTCTTCGACGTAATCCTCCCACTGCTGGACTGCGAGTTCGTTCTTTTCACGTTGAGTGAGGTCATCGTAGGAGATCTCACGCTCTGGGAGAAGGCTGAGAAGGACGAAAAGCGCGATCACCCCGACCACGACGATGTCAAATTTGGTGACCTGAGAAGGAGGCCGCGAACGAACGTTGGCATCATAGGCTGAGCGCTTTCTCTGGAGATAGGTCCCGATCGCGCCTCTAGCCTTGCTAAAGCGAAGGATTACGTCATTGATGAGGTGTTGCATGTAAGTCCTAAGCATGCCCCAAGTGGATTTGGGAAGAAGCGCGTTTCGGTCAACTATGACAGTGGGTCAATAGGTTACCGATGCAGTGAAGTCATAGATGCTCACGTTGCCTCCAGGCATCTGGGCCCTTGTCCAGCGCAGCTTCGGCTTCATCGAAGGTGGGCCAGTATTCAGCGCTCTCGCGCCTGACCGGCCCGCAGTCGTCGGCTGCCCCGAGGTAGAAGCCTCGGCCCGACTGCAGGACCTGAAGGGGAAGACGGCGATTGCCGCACTCATCGCTCGGATACCACCCCCCGGCACCACAAACGATCTTGCCTCGCCCTACTAACCTGCCTTACGCTACGCTCCAGGCCGCCCAGCAGGGCGACCATAACCGCCTGAACTCTAACTTGACCGGTGGACCATCCTAATGGGGCAGGTCAGCAGGTTCGCTCTATGGCAGAGCTGAAACCGGACTGGCCGCTATCGGCCCAATAGCCGTCTATCCTGAGCGAAGAATTCCCTATCAATTTAGCAGGAAGTGGTTCCAATCGGCCATGAGTGCCCTGCGCTTGTCGAGTAGGTCAGTCCGTTTGTAGGCTGCACGTACTTTGTTGGTATCAACATGGGCGAGAGCAGCTTCGGAAACATCGTCAGGATGTTCCGTTGCCGTGGTAGACCAGTCCTTAAAGGTAGAACGCCACCCGTGAACAGTGAACCCGGGTGCAAATCGCTTGAAGACCTTCGATACTGCTGTGTCGCTCAGCGGCTTTCCAACGGAGTTGGGAAATACCAACCCGGCCTTATTCTCGATCCTAGGGACGGTTTGCAAAAGCCGAACCGCTTCATCGGAAAGCGCTACGCGATGCTCTCGCCCCGTCTTCATCCTCTCACCTGGAATGATCCAAGTACGATCCTGCAGATCGAATTCGCACCATCGCGCGCCCCGAGCTTCGCCTGACCGAACCGCCGTTAGTAATATTAGCTGCAGGGCACAGCCAGCCGTGCCGCCAGCTTGGTCGCGAACCTTCTGGTACACACTGGGAGCGTCCCCAACCGAACAAGCGGCGTGATGCTTCACTGTATGTCTCTGTCGAGGTAGCGCCTGTCGGATACCAGCAAGTGGCAGTTCATGCGCACGATGGCCCAACGGCACTGCAAAGGCTACGACCGCAGCAACTCGCTGCAGCACCCGCCGAGCAGTTTCCTCCTTCGCGAGCCAGATCGGAGAAAGCGCTTCGAGTAGATGCGAGCTTTCAACCTTGTCGATTGGGAGGTCACCAATGCGTGGGAAGACGTACTTCTCCAAGCTATTGATCCACTGCATGCGGTGTTTCGCGTTTCTATAGGTCGGACAGCGATCTGCATGGAGTCGCCGCGCAAGCTGCTCGAACGTGGGCATTGGAGAAGGATTCAGAGCATCGATCGGATCTCGACCAGCTGCCACTGCTTCCCGAGCTATCCGGATATTCTCGCGAGCTCTTGCTAGAGTTACATCCCGGGTTGATCCAAGACCGATGTCACGACGTCTCCCACGATGATCGGTGATCCTGGCAAGCCAAGACCTCCCACCACTACCGCTAATCTGTAGCATCAGATTGCCGCCTATCGAATGACGGCCCTCCTGTTTAAGCTGGTTGACTTCACGTTCGGTTAGACTGCGTCGAGCCATCTTCCCCACACCTTTCCCCACAATGGTTACTGGAAGCTGCTGGACCCTAATGGACCTCGCAGCCTTTCTGCTTCGACCTGATGCTTGGGAATCGGGGAGCCTGCTACTGGCGGGTTATCCGCACTGGACCTCACTGGACCGAAGGATGGGGGACTCCGTCTCCGCCATAACTTCCTTGAAATAGAGAGCTCGCGGCTCATTTTGATGCGAGATGCCCCAATGGGTGCACTATTGGTGCGCGCGTAAGCGGCTGGCGCATTCGATATTTGTCGATTGTTTTTCAAGTGAGGTGCTCGGTGCAAGATCACCGAAGCCACATGCATTTCCAAGCATTCAGGGCGAGCACAGACCTTCCTTCACTTCTCTAACCGCCTCTATTTTACAAGCCTCGCGCGGGCGAGAAACTGTGTTAGCGCTCTTGACCCGCACTGGGACCGCTCCTGAGAATTAAAAGCTCAGGGATCGGAAGCCCCCCCCAAGGCGCGATGTCCGCTTGTTCGGTCGCAGCTAGAACCGCAGTGGCAGGAACTGGGTGGGAAGCGGTCAACGCTCTGACCAACTGACATAGCAATCAGTGTCGATCATCGCGATAAGCGTTCGACCGTCTTAGCCTTCGAAGTAAACTTTCGCGACCCAACCGGTGCTATCGCCTGCTAACCGCGCCACATCAGATGCGAAATTCCTACGGTATGCCTGTGTTGATCGCTCAAGCATCTGACCTTTTTGCTCAATCGCTAGGGAAACCGATTGCGCAGGTGTCAAATTCCGACAGTTGGCATTCTGCGAACAGCCCGAAACGATAGTACAGAGAATGAAGCTCAGCAGCGGCAATGGGCGGGACATGGCTCACCTGTGCCCCCATTCTCTACTGTCCGCAATCGGGTCGTTAGCCGCCCGTCCGCTCCTGGCACATCGCTAACTCGGCAAAACTGTCGCTAGATGGGTGAAAAGCGGACTTTGGGCAGCCGGGGCCTGAAGTTGACTGCTATAGATGTTGGATTGCACGCGTAGGGGATGGCAGGTCGAACGAGTCGGCACGTCCATCACGTCCAAAACCATTCTAACCGGGGGTCAATTTGCAGCGCGTTTTGATCATTGGACCCTGTGGCTCAGGCAAATCCACCCTTTCCCGGGAACTTGGGGGTCGGCTTCATCTTCCGATTTACCATATGGACCACTTGGGCTGGCTACCCGGATGGGTAGAGACCGACAAACACGAGTTGAGAGAAAAACTGGGTGCGCTCGTAGCGACTGATCGCTGGCTGATCGAGGGTAATTACGGCAGCACGCTCGATCTCCGTCTTCCGAGAGCAGACGCGATAATCTACCTCGACTTTCCCATCGGCCTCTGCCTTTGGCGCCTGATGCTGAGAGTCTTCCGACACCGTGGCACCACACGTCCGGACATGACCGAAGGCTGCCCGGAACGCTTTGACCTAGAGTTTTTCCTCTACGTCTTGTTCTGGAACCGGGGCCCGCGTCCTCGCACAGAGCAGGCACTAGAAGGTCATCAGGCCAAGATAATTCGCCTGCGCGGACCAAAAGAGCTCAAGCGGTGGCTTGCGGCACTTTGACGCGGAAGATGTCGATAAAATTGTGTCCGCAACCGGGTCGTTAGCCGCCCGTCCGCTCCTGGCTCATCGTTAGCTCGGTGAAACGGTCACGAAGTGGGTGG